>CAZJYF010000058.1:4135-12628 GCA_964549665.1 uncultured Saprospiraceae bacterium | reverse complement strand
CCGCAAAATAGTAATTTTTTTCAGAACTTGAACCCATTCAGAAATGCCTTGACGTCCATCCGCTTGCGTCCCTGAAGTTGCATTTCCAGCACGTGGACGAAGCCATCGGCTGTGGCGATTTTGATGAAAGTACGGTTGTCTGACACGAATTTTCCGGCGGACAAGTCGTGTGACTTCCGTTCTTTTTGGGTTCTAAAAATTTTAAGTTGGAGGTCATTCAGACTCGTCCAGGCAGCGGGGTAGGGGCTTAGCCCGCGAATGAAATTGTGAACCTGTTCGGTGGGTTGGTCAAAATTTATTTCGCAGGTTTCGTGAAAAATTTTAGGGGCTTTGGTTGCCAGTTGATGGTCTTGGGGTTTCAATTCGTAGGTCCCGTTTTCAATTGCCCTGACGGATTTTAAGACGACTTTTGCGCCAAGCAGCATCATCCGGTCGTGAACATCGCCTGCGGTATCATCCTCTCCGATGGGCATTTTTTCCTGAAAAAGCAGGTCGCCGGTATCAATTTCGTGTTTGATGAAAAAGGTGGTGACGCCGGTCTCTTTTTCCCCTTTTATAATCGCCCAATTGATGGGTGCGGCGCCCCGGTATTTCGGCAATAAAGACCCATGCAGGTTGAAGGTGCCGATAGTCGGCAAATCCCAGACGACCTCAGGCAGCATACGGAACGCTACAACGACTTGTAAATCAGGCTTTAATTCCTTCAGTTCATTTAAAAATTCGGGTGCTTTCAAATTTTTTGGCTGCAATATTTTCAACCCCTTCGTGCGGGCAAATTTCTTCACTGCCGATTCAATAAGGCGTTTATTACCCCGTCCCCCGAATTTATCGATTGCCGTGATGACGCCCACAATGTCGTAGCGGTTTTCCAATAATATCTCCAATGAGGGAATGGCAAATTCAGGGGTTCCCATAAATATTATTCGCATGGCGTGTTCGGTTTTATTTTGAAAGCTTGTAAAATCTGTGTCCCGTTTCTCTAAGGTAGTTTTTTTTGCGCGCAAAATTATTGGAATCTTGAATTGAAAACCGGATTATTGCAAAAAATTGGAGCGCGACACGAAGAAACTTTAAAATTTTAAAACAAAAAAATGACAGCGAAAGAATTTATTACCAGTCTCCCTGAAAAGGTGAACCCCGCCGTGTTGGAAGGCGTGCAAACAAATTTCCATTTTGACGTCGAGGGGGAAGGCGGCGGCCAATTTTCCGTGATAGTGGAAGGGGGTAAGGTGGAAGTGAAGGAAGGTTTCGAGGGAGAAGCCAAGTGCAAGGTGAGCGCCAAGTCCGAAAATTTAATGGGCGTGGTCAAAGGCGACATCAACCCGATGATGGCTGTCCTGACCGGCAAGATAAAGATTAGCAATCAGGGCGAGATGTTGAAATATGCCAAGATTTTCGGGTTGATGTAATTTGGAAAAAATAGGCTTTTTTTCAAATGACAGAAGTCTCAGATGGAAGGCATTTTCAAAATGCCTGCTATCTTCCAGAATAGGGGTCAAAATCGCTGCACCGATTCGATGATGTAGAGTGGGCGCTGTTTTATTTCGTTGTAAATGTTGGAGAGGTAGATGGAGATGATGTAGAGATTTAGAAAGGTGAGTGCGAAAAAAATTGAAATCAGCACCACCAGAAATGTCCAACCGGAAATCGCTTCGTGATAACCACCGAAAATATCCACGTTGGTCAATTTGACCTTCAATGCGTTGAAAATTACCACGACAAAGAAAAGGAAGGAAAAGATGAATATCCACAGCAGCATGGTCCGCAGGAAGGTGGTGAAGGAGGTGATTGCAACCAGGGAAGTTCGAAATTTTTCAGAAAATTTGATAGGCAGGGGGTTCGCATCCGGGGGCTTATCCACCTCGAGGAAGGAGGTTTTGTAACCCACTATCGAATAAATGGCTTTCATGAACCGCAAGTTTTCTCGCAGCCGCAGCAGGGAATTCAAGGCCCGACGGGAAATGATGCGAGTGTCGTGGGCTTTCTCGTCAATTTTAAGGTTGGAATAGTGTTTTAAGATGTAGTAAAAGAGGTTGCGCAAAAAGCGGAACCGAATTTTCACCGCACTTTCCTTGGCCCTCAAGTAAACGATGTCAAAGCCTTTGCCCGTCTCTTCGAAAAGAGCCGGAATTAGTTCCGGGTCCTTAAAAAAATCCAATTCAAACAATACGGTGTAATCCCCGTTTGCCCGATCCAAACCGGCAATTATCGCGTGGTTTTTATTGATGACAGAAGAGAGTTTTAGTAGATAAATGTTTTGCTTCAGAGCGGGTTCAAGGGGTGTGATTTTATTTTCGAAATCTCTGCCTGCTGTATTGTTTACGAGAATAATTTCAAAATCCGAAAAATTATTCTTCAAAATGCCGTGAAGGTTTTGGAGGTATCGAGCTAATTTATTTTCTTCTTCAAAGCTGTTCACTACTCCGACGATAGATATAAAGCAATTGTGCATGGCAAGATGGTTTGGAATATTATGTTATTGGCATCGCTTCACAAACATATCAAATTTTCCCTTACAAATTTTAATGATTTCGGTATTCAAATTATAAAAAATAATTCTATATTTGTTCGCTGTTTTTTTTTCATTTCCATTTCCGAACTTCTGTGCATCAACCATCCCATTTGTAGCCGCCAAATTCACCTTCTAACCCAAAAACAAAAGATTTGATTTGTTTTTATTTAAATAAGTTATTCATTGATATTCAATTAGAAGCGATTGAAAACCCGAGGTGTTCATTTTGCAACAAAAATGGTCATTCCAATACATCCGGTATAATTATTGAAAAGTTTTGGGAGGAAGTATCCTGTCTTGGTCTCTTTTGAAGAAAATGCTTTTAGCTACTTTTGCAGGTAATTTTTTTTTAGTTTTTCATGGAATTTTTATTTTCCTGTCAATTGGTGGAAATTCCATTAGTTAGCTAGGCAGTAATAAATAGAAAAAGGCATCTAAACCCATGGCACAAAAATTCCAGTTTTACAAGCAATTGGAAACCATAGATTGTGGGGCAACCTGCCTCCGCATGATTGCCCGCCACTACGGGCGCTATTATTCGCTTGATTATTTACGGGCCTTGACCCATCAAAATTTGAATGGGGCTTCCCTCTTGGGAATCAGCGACGCTGCTGAACATATCGGCATGCACACCGTGGGCGCTAAAATGACTTTTTCCCGCCTCATCAAGGATATTCCTATGCCTTGTATTGCCTTTTGGCGAGACAACCATTTCGTCGTCCTCATCGAAGGCAATCCCCGCTTTGTCCGTATAGCAGACCCGGCTTCCGGCATTCACCGACTATCCAAGGAGGATTTCCTCAAAGGTTGGGTGGATGATAAAAATGATACCGGGCAGGAAGGGGTCGTTTTATTGATGGAACCCACTTCCGATTTTTATGACCGGGATGGGCAAACTACGGATAAGAGTAGTTTTAAATATGTCTTTCAAAACATCTGGAAATACCAAGCCTTGTTGATGCGTCTTGGCTTGGGGGTGTTACTTGGGAGTTTTTTATTGGCGACTTTTCCCTTCATCATTCTGACAATCGTCGATGAGGGGGTGGATGGGCAGGATTTCAACCTGGTACTATTGATTATGGTGGCATGGGTGGCTTTGCATTTTTGCCAAATGGGCTTGGAAGCGATTCGGAATTTGATTCTGATGCATATCGGTTCCAAAGTAAATATTCGCCTGCTGACGGATTTTATGATCAAAGCTTTGAAATTGCCAATCCGCTTTTTTACTACAAAAATGACCGATGATATCGTTCAGCGTCTTTACGACAACTCGAGGGTGGAGCATTTTCTGACGACCGAATTTTTGTCCGTCGTATTTTCCACCGTCATTATTTTGATTTTCGGTTCGATTTTGTGGTATTTCGACCCCATTGTATTTCTCATTTTCTTCATTGCCTCCTGTTTCCATATTCTATGGGTCCGGTATTTTTTGAAAAAACGCAAAAACCTCGATTACAAAAGATACGACCACGCCGTGGAAACCCACAGCAAACTGACCGACCTCATCCGGGGAATGGAAGAAATTAAACTCAACAATGCCGAGAAAAACAAGCGGTGGGATTGGGAAAGTTCGGAAGCCAAACTCTACCGCATAAACAAAGAATACGAGGCGACGAAATCGAAAGCAAAGATGGGGGCTAGGTTCATCGACGGGTTAAAAAATATCCTCATTATCACTTTTGCCGCAAGGGCAGTTATTCAAGAAGAAGAAATAACCTTGGGAGTAATGATGGCTATTTTATTTATCGTCTCCCAATTAAATGCTCCGATAAGGGAGTTGATGGAATTTGCTTTTTCGTATCAGGACACTAAAAACAGCCTGGAACGGATGAACGAAATCCATCAAATGGAGAACGAGGAAAACCCGTTGGAGAAAGTAGATGTTTTGCCAAGTAGGATTGGGCTACAAGGAGAGAAAGTATCTTTTCGTTATGAGGGACCCGATTCTGCAATGGTTTTAAAAAATATAAATTTTGAAATCCCTTACGGCAAAACCACCGCCATTATTGGTTCGAGTGGCAGCGGCAAAACCACCCTTTTGAAATTGTTATTGAATTTTTTTCAACCGACGGAAGGCAAAATTTATTTGGGCAACATGAGTTTGAACAATGTCCAAAACAGCTTTTGGCGGAAAAAATGCGGCGTTGTCATGCAGGATGGCTATCTTTTTTCGGATACCATCGCCAAAAATATTGCTTTGGGCGAAGGTTTGCTCGACAAACGGCGCCTTTTAGCCGCAGCCCAAATTGCCAACATCCAACCATTCGTCGATTCTCTTTCGAGAGGGTACAACACCCTGATTGGGGCGGGAGGCAAAGGGCTGAGTAAAGGTCAAAAGCAGCGAATCCTCATTGCACGGGCCGTCTATAAAAATCCAGAATATCTCTTTTTTGATGAAGCGACGAACGATTTGGATAGCTTAAATGAAGAAATTATTTTGAAAAATATTCGGCGCAACTTCGCCGACCGGACGGTGGTGCTGATTGCGAATAAAATGAGTTCAGCCATTCATGCCGACAATATCATTCTTTTAGAAGCCGGAGAGATTGTGGAGGAAGGTACCCACAATGAGTTGGCAGAAAGACGAGGGTTCTATTTTCACTTGCTGGAAAAGCACTGGAAATTCAAGACCTGAATGTTGAGAAGGTCGATGAGGCTCATTGAACATTATTAAGTGTCGAGAATTAATTAAACCATGGAAGAAAACAGCCTCGAATATCTGAGTGACGATGTGCAGGAAATTTTGGGCACACCGCCAAGTTGGGTGCTGACTGCCGGGACTTGGGTTATCATCCTGGTAGTCTTGCTGCTGGGTTTGGTGGGTTGGTTTTTCAAGTATCCCGATAGAGTGAAGTGCGATATTACCCTGACTACTTTGGAGCCCCCAAGGCCGGTGTACGCCCCTAATGCCGGTTATCTTTCAGAAATTTTGACCAAAGAAAAGCAGGCTGTTAAAAAGGGTAATATTTTAGGGGTTTTGAGCAATCAGGCTAAATTGGAGGATGTGCTCTTTTTGGAAAAAGAAGTGGACGATTTGCTGGAATTTAAAGCTTCCTCGATTGAAAACTACCGGCCGACCAAAGGATTGGAGGTGGGTGAAATCATTCCCGCTTATGCGGGTCTTCTCCGGGTTTTCGAAGAGTATTCTTTTGCCAAAAGTTCCAAATACGATTTGGCGGGTGTGAGTGAATTGTACAATCAGGTGGAAGCCAAAAAACAGTCAATCAAAAGACTGGAAAACTTAAAAACAAATACCAAAAAAGAACTGGATTTAGCAGCAAAGGACGTCCGGGTAGCAGGTAAGGTTTACGGAGATTCCATTAGAAATGATGCGCTGCTTTTACCCATTTATGAAGCCCGAAAGAAGCAGTTGCAAAAGAAAAAAGAATTGGAAAATATAGACCTTGAGATTAATAAAGTCAAAGAAGAAATTAATGGGCTACGGTATCGAATTTTCCAGACCCAGACCCAGGCAAAAGAAGGGAGTAACACAAAAATCACATTGCTTAAGCAAAGTTTGAGTAACCTGAAAGCGGCTATTAATCAATGGAGAAACAATTACTTGTTGGTAGCCCCAATAGATGGCCTAGTTACCTTTTACAACCTCAAAACAGTGCAGCAATATGTGGAAAAAGGCGAGCAGGTGATGGCAATTGTTCCCCTTCAGGAAGAAGAGGCTTACATCGGGCAGGTTATTTTGCCCATCCGGGGTTCCGGAAAGGTGAAAACGGGGCAGGTCGTAATCATCAAATTCGAACGCTACCCCTTTCAGGAATTTGGGCAGGTGAAAGGCAGGGTAAAGGCCATTTCTTCGCTGCCCAAAAACGATGCTTACAGCTTGGAAGTAGAGTTGGTCAATGGTCTGACGACAAATTTCGGCAAGGAACTTGAATTCCGCCAGCAGATGAGAGGAAGGGCAGAAATAATCACCAACGATAAGCGCTTTATAAGTCGCCTTTTTGAGCGACTGTGGTCGGTCTTTTTTTAAGAAAATAATTCCCGAAGCGCTATCCCGAGTTCACCAAAAGGCAAAAAAAATAAGGGCTGTTGAATTCTCAATAGCCCTTTTCGATTTTGCATTTTGCTATGATAAAGAAGGTGATGTTTTGCCGTAATGGGAACTAAAAAAGTAAAATTAACTACGGAACGAATACGGAACCTCAGGGTAGAAAGATTTCGGGTGAATGAAGGGCATTCCTTGGAAGCCTTTTAAACAATCACTCCACTACATTAACAGTACCGAATCTGGAATCCAAATGCTTCATGGTATGAGGGGTATCGCGAATGGCTGTCAATGGTCGTTCGGGGTATTTCTTAAAACGTTTGTTTTTTTTGACTGCTTTGTTTGCTGCAGCAGTTAATTTAGATATCAGACCTTTCATTTTGGAGAATTTTTTCCTATCCATAGCGCGTGTAGTTTTTCGTTTGCACTAGTGCAAATCTGATTTGAAATTAAGCTCAAAAAGTTCAGGCTTAATGGCGTTAGGAATATGTTCAGGGAAGGAGGGTAAAGGTAAAAAAAAAATGATATTGGCAAAAAATTACTCAAAAATTATCGAAGGTGGAAGGCTTTCTTTTGAAAAAAAGATTTTTTTTCCCGGCGATAATTAAGCCCAATTATTGGTTAATGAATGGAGAGTTTTCCCAATTTTAATTTGAGGATCAGTGAGTTACGAAGTGGTAATTTTTACTTCTAAATAAGCGCTGTAAGACAAATTAAAAACATGGTTTAATGAAAAAAATATATTTTTGGGACCCCACCGACCTGTCCCAATAAAGTCTAAAATCCGGCGAAAATTCGCTCTTTGGGCAGTGTATTCTGCCTTTCTTTTGAATTGAGGTATATTTTCTTTTTCAATGTTTCAAGCGGTACATATCGGGTAATCTGTTTTGGAACAAAAGCAAAGGGTCTTTGCTGAATTTAAGAAAATCAGGGGCGCTCGGATGCCCGGCAAATGGTCCAAAATGATGGGAAAGCCTGGCATTTCGCCAAACAAGGAGGTAGGCAATTTGCGATGCTTTGGGTTCGGCTTTGATAGGTTTTAGCAGCACCTTTGTCCACCATTTTTTATTGGGAATCGAGGCAACTCCTGTCTCCGTAAGGGCTGCAACTTTGCCTTTTTCTTCCGCTAATTCTACCAACATTCTCAATCGTTTGCTCAAGTTTTTGGGGTTGCCTAAAGCAGACACATCATAGTAATCATCCAAGCCCAGGATATCCACAAATTCATCTCCTGGGTATCGTTTGAGATAGTCTTCCTTGTTTTTAAAAATGTCCGTCGAAAAGGCATACAAGAGGTTGTGCAATTTTTTTTCGTCTCTCAAATAGTGGACGGTAAAGCGCCAAAGCGCGATGTATTCCTCTGGGCTGCAATATTTTTTTCCCCACCAAAACCAGTTGCCGGTTTGCTCGTGAAAAGGGCGAAAGATGATGGGAACGGGATGCTTGAAAAGCCCGCCTGCCTTTAAATCATTCACGTATTCGACGAACAAATCCAATTTGGCTTTGTAGGCTTCGTGGCGGGAACCACCCGGCAAAAGTGCAGCGACGACCCTCTTTCCTGTGTCCCAAGCATCGCCTCCAGTGACAAAATTATCCATGTGCCAACTGATGGTGTTCACTCCCCCCATTTTATAGGCTTCTTTAATCCAGCCTTTTAGTTTCTCGAAATCCACCGTGTCGATATTGTGGGAATATTTTCCCAGCTTGCTCAGTTCCCACCCAAAAACGGCGGGATGCGACCCACAGACATCCTTCACGTCGGAGCGACCTTTTTCATCCTTCCAGTGAACGCCATAAGCAAGGGCATCTTCGTGGCCGAATAAAATGTTCGTTTTTGCAAGTTTTTGAAGGTTGACAAACAAAGCGCGGGTCTGTTTTGTCGCTTTCGAATCGACCAATTGGAGGGGTTGCTGCTTTTGTGCGAGCAATCGATTGCCGGATGGAAAGATGGAAAAAATCAAAGCAAAAAGGATTCCGG
>CAZJYF010000058.1:0-4035 GCA_964549665.1 uncultured Saprospiraceae bacterium | reverse complement strand
AATGCCCACTTAAATTACCCGCTCATTTCCACCATCTATGGGAACCTGAGCGCCGGTCGTTTTGCGGAAAGCAGGGCCCAGCATACATGCCGCCAAGGTGGCTACATCCCTTGAAGTTACTTCTGTTTTCAGCACGTTGTTGGTTTTGTATTCTTCTACCGAAAGTCCGTAGTGGTCGGCTCGCGTCTTCAACACTTCCTCCGTCCAAATCGCAGTATCATAGACGGCATTCGGGTGAATGACATTGACGCGGATGCCTTGGTTTCCCAATTCCAGCGCGGCTACGCGGGCGAGTTGGGTCAGCCCCGCTTTGGCAACCGAATAAGCCGAAGCCCCAGGCCCCGGTGCGGGCACATTTTTGGAACCGATGAAGACCACAGCGGGCTGAATGCCCCATTCGAGATATGGCAAACAAGCCTGAAGCAATCGCTGATGACTCGAAAGATTGAGGTCAAGGCTTTGATTCCAAATTTTGGCATCCATTTCGGCAATGGACATGCTTTTCGAAAAAATGCCGGCGTTGCTAATGAGAAAATCCAAGCCCCCGAAATGGAAAATCGTCTTCTCAACAGCTTGGGAAACGGACGCTGTGTCCGTGACATCGCATTCGATTCCCAGAGCGCTTTCCTGATTGAATTTGGAGAGAACGGAAGGATTGATGTCGAGGGCTGCCACGGTAGCCCCTTCTCCGAGAAGTCGTTCCACACAGGCTTGTCCGATTCCGCTCGCTGCCCCGGTTACCATGGCGATTTTTCCCTGCATCTGAGGAGGCTTTCCTCCCTTTTTGAGTTTCGCCTGTTCCAAAACCCAATATTCCATTTCGAACAATTCCCTTTTTGGCAGGGGCTTCCAACCACCCAAAATTTCAGCTTGGCGGATGGCTTTCATCGTATGCCGGCTGATGTCGCGGATGATTTGGATTTCTTTAGGGGTGCGCCCAAAAGTCAACGTGCCGTGTTCCGGCCAAATGGCCCAGCGGGGGGCAGGGTCTAAGGCTTGGAGCATCCCATCGTTGAATTCATTGAAAAAAACGCGGTAATCTTTTGCAAAACGGTCGATATCGGAAAGCGGATTTTTTTTCAAAATGACGGGAATTCGCTTGGTGCGAATGACGTGGTCAGGAGTGATGGGCCCCCGGCTGGCAAAATCTTCCAAACCGGGCAAGTTGCTGAACGCCAGGCTTCCTTCTGAATTATCCATTTGGGCAAGGCAAGCAGTACCTCTCAGATTGGAAACCGATTGCCTGATTTGAGCAATTCGGATGGGGTCAGTTTTTCCTCGGCTTGGTTCATTTTTAATGGTGGCTTCCTGCTGGATTAAATAGTCTTCCGCTTGAGAAACAATTTCAATCATTTTCTCATAACTCACCTTCGGGTCTTCGTGAAAAGTAAACACCCCGTGGTTGAGTAAAATCATTCCATCAATCGAATTCCAATCCAAATTTTTGGTCATTCGATAAATTTCTTTCGCCAAAATAAAACCCGGCATGACGTAGGGGACGATGAGCATCCGGTCGCCGTAAATTTCTTTGATTCGCTCCTCGCCCCTCGCCGTATTGGTGATGGTGACGACGGCATCCGCGTGGGTGTGATCTACAAAGGTGAAGGGAATAATGGCGTGAAGAATGGCCTCCACAGAGGGATTCGGGGCAAAGGGATTGGTCATGGCTGCCCGTTGATACTTCACCATGTCTGTATCGCTAAGGTGCACTAATTCAGCCATTTGCGCCAAGGTTTTCAATCTTACGGGCGCAAACCCGGCTTCCTCGATGGTGCCCAAATTCCAACCGCTTCCTTTGACGTAAAGTATTTCCTCTGGTTCGCCAAAAAGGTTTTTCTCTTCAATTTTGACCGATGTATTTCCACCGCCATGAAGTACGAGGTCTTCTTCCTGCCCTATCAACCGGCTGGTGAAAACCCGCAATTTCAATAGGTCTCCTTGCAGGGCTTTTGCCTGTTTTTCGTTCCACAAACTTTTCATAAAGTATCGATTAAATGGTCAGTGGTCAGTGAACGTCATTGGTCATTGGTGAAATTAATTGAAAGTATTTATCCGGCTAGCTTTTCTTTTTAATTAAATGGCGAATGACGATTATTTGAACCCATTGCTCAAAGATGCAAAAGAAGCAATAATTTAGGTTTCAAGCCCGGTTCCGAATCGAAATATTTCTTAAGGCGTGGTTTCAATTAGGCAAAATTTACAAAGAAACCCCTCTTTTCCAGGGGATGAAATCATCTTGCCCCAAGCGAACGGCATGGGGGGTAGCTTTGCCACTTGCCACCTGAATAATGTATTCCAATAGCTCCATTCCTTTCGATTCAATCGTATCCTCCCCGGTAATGATGGTTCCCGCGTTCACGTCAATAATGTCCGCCATTTTTTGGTGAAGTCGGTTGTTGGTGGAAACTTTGATTACGGGTGCTACCGGATTGCCGGTGGGCGTTCCCAAGCCGGTGGTGAAGAGGATGATGGTTGCTCCCGAAGCCGCAAGCCCGGTCGTACTTTCCACATCGTTCCCCGGAGTGCAAAGCAACGCGAGGCCCGGTTTGCGAGCTTTTTCGGTGTAATCCAAAACGTCGGTAATGGGTGAAGTGCCCCCTTTCCGGGCAGCGCCAGCTGACTTCATGGCGTCGGTAATCAAACCATCTTCGATGTTCCCCGGCGAAGGATTGTTTTTGAAACCCGAACCCACCGCCTCCGCGCGTTCGGAATAGGCATCCATCAGCCCGACAAATTTTTGGGCCAATTCATCCGTGACGCAACGGTTAATCAGTTCTTGTTCCACGCCATGGAGTTCGGGAAATTCGGAAAGAATCGTGGTTCCGCCCAAAGCGACCAACAAATCGGAGGCATATCCAACCGCGGGATTGGCGGAGATGCCCGAAAAACCATCCGAACCCCCACATTCCAAGCCGACGACCAACTTACTCAATGGCGCCGGTTTCCGAACAATTTTATTGGCTTTCATCAAGCCAAAGAAGGTCTTTTTGACGGCTTCTTCGATAAAATCCCGTTCGGAAAGGCTGTCTTGTTGGGTCAAAATGTAAAGTGGTTTGCAGCAGGCAGGATGCTGTTTTTGGAGCATTTGCAGTAAAATAGAATCCTGCGCATGCTGGCATCCCAAACTCAATATCGTTGCTCCCGCCACATTCGGGTTTGCGATATATCCCGCCAACAAGCGACACAAATTTTCACTGTCCTCTCTCGTGCCGCCGCAGCCCCCTTCGTGGGTCAAAAATTTGATGCCGTCCACGTTTGGGAATACCCTGTTTTTTTGAATTTCCTGCGCTGTACGAACGATTTTAGTTTTTTGCAAACTAGCCTCATCCTCTCCCTCGAGATACTGCCGAATCAAGGCATGAGTATCCACCTCAAATTCTTTGTTCATGCCGTAACCCAGGGCATCTTGCAAAGCTTCCCTAAGGACGATTATGTTTCGATTTTCACAAAAAACGAGCGGTATGACCAGCCAGTAATTTGCCGTTCCGACACTCCCGTCGGGGCGATGGTAGCCCCAAAATACACCGTCTTTCCACTTGGCTACATCGGGTGCTTGCCAATTCAATTCTTTCGTCCTTCCTTGATATATGCCGGTTGAATGTTCGACATTATCCACGGAAATTAAAGCCCCTTGTCTAATGGGTTGGGTGGCTTTTCCAATCAATAGTCCGTACATGAAAACAGCTTCGCCGGGGTCAAAATCATGGAGGGCAAATTTGTGCTTGATGGGAATATGTTCTAGCAGTTGCAGGCGCTTCTCCCCAATTTGAAGGCTACTTCCCTTCGGCAAATCCCTCAGCGCAACGACGATATTATCATCGGGATGTAATTGTAAAATGGCGGCAGACATAGTTAATTGTTTTTTGACAAGGTAGGAACAAAGTTTATTTTTTCTATGGTAGAATGAAAAATTCGGAAATTGAGTGGCAGATTGCTATTCTATTCCATCTTCAAAAAGAAAGCCCTGCAAGTCATTGGCTTACAAGGCTTTGTCGGGGTGAGAGGATTCGAACCTCCGACCTCTGCGTCCCGAAC
>CAZJYF010000057.1:0-12634 GCA_964549665.1 uncultured Saprospiraceae bacterium | reverse complement strand
AATCATTACCTCCATTACCCATTAAATTGGTTGTAGTGCCTTAAAAGTTAGCCTATTTTTTTGCAGGGAAAATACAGAAGGGGTAAAAATACACAACGCAATTAACCCAAAACGCTTTCAAACTATCGACGATTGTCACCCGTCATTCCTTTCCTTCAAATTTCAAAGAAGCTGAGTTAATGCAATACCTCAAACCTGTCGGTTTAGGCCCGTCGGGGAATACGTGCCCCAAATGCCCGCCACACCGCGCACAACGCACCTCTGTCCGGTCCCAACCGTATTTGTTATCCTTTTTCCTGGAGATGCAATAATTATTGACCGGTTTGAAAAAACTGGGCCAGCCCGTTCCCGATTTGAACTTTGTGGTGGAACTGAAAAGAGGGAATCCGCAGGCGCGACAGACATAGATGCCGTTTTCTTTATTGTTCCAAAATGCGCCTGTAAAAGCACGCTCCGTCCCAGCTTCTCGCAATACAAAGTATTCAAAATCCGACAACTCCAACTTCCATTCTGCCTCCGTTTTTATTACTTTTTGGATGGTGTCGCCCTCTGGGGTAAGGATAGCTAGGTCCGAAACTGCACTAGTTGGTTGAGCCTGATTGCAAGTAATAAAAAGAAACATTGCAAAGAAAAAACTCAGCAGGTGATTCGTATTCATATCTTATTTTTTTTGTATTTCAAAAAAAAACTTCTCCCTTTCAGGGATTGTTCCGAATGACACTTATTTTAAAAACACTTCATTTCTTCTTTATGGTTTTGTTCCTTATGCGAGGTTGATTCCATTCTTCCTTTTGGGCAAATTCAACGATCGTTTTAGCAAAACCCATCACCGATAAAAAAACGAGGTAACCAATCGTCAACACGAAAAATATCCATCGGAAGGAACCCGCTTCATTGATTGTCAAGGAAGAAAAGAACCAAGCAGCCAAACCCGAAACCACTGCCAATACGATAAAACTTACAATGGAACGACCCCAGTATTTTTCCAATTTCTTAGAAGATAGGCTAAAGATGGAATTGAACAAGGCAAAGAACAGCAAAAACGTGGCTGCGATGGTCCATGGCAAACGCACATCTACCTCCGCTAATCCTGTCCATTGGATTAATTTTCCCAAAATAATACAAAACAGTGAAGACCCTAAAATGAGGCCGCCCTGCAGGAAAGGATTGTATGCCTTCTCAAATAATGATTTTTTCCCGTTTGACATGATTGAAATGTTTACAAGAACTATTTGGGTAATATTTTATTCCACTACCTCTCCGAATAAATCATATTCCGTTGCTTCCGTAATGCGAACTTTTGCAAAATCACCTATCCGAACGTAATTTTCAGCGGCCTTTACTAAGACCTCATTATCCACTTCGGGAGAGTCGCCCTCCGTTCTCCCTACAAAATATTCACCTTCTTTCCGGTCGAACAAAACAGTCAACTTTTGCCCGATTTTCATTGAATTTTTTTCGTAAGAAATAGCCTGCTGAATTTCCATGAGGCGATTGGCACGGGCGGTTTTGGTTTCCGCCGGTACGTCGTCTTTCAATTTGTCGGCTAAAGTGTTTTCTTCGTGCGAATACTGAAAGACCCCCACCCGCTCAAATTCCATCTCTCTGACAAAATCACAAAGTTCTTCAAAATCTGCCTCTGTTTCTCCCGGGAAGCCGACAAGAAAGGTGGTTCGCAAAGTCAGGTTGGGGATTTTTTTTCGCGCAAGCCTAATCAAACGGGTGGTTTCTTCTTTTGTGATTTGCCGGCGCATACGCTCCAATATTTTGTTATTGGCATGCTGCAAAGGCATATCGAGATAATTGCAAATCTCCTTCCGTTCGGCCATAACGTCAAAAATGTCCACCGGAAATTTTCCAGGATAGGCATAGTGTAGTCGAATCCATTCGATTCCTTCCACCTCCGCCAAAGCGTGCAACAGCCGGGGCAATTCTCTTTTGTGGTAGATATCCAAGCCGTAATAAGTCAATTCCTGTGCGATGAGCATCAATTCTTTGACCCCACAGCGAGCCAAATTCCCCGCCTCCTTCACTATGGTTTCGATGGGTTTTGAAATATGCTTCCCCCTCATCAAAGGTATTGCACAAAAGGAACAAGTTCGATTGCACCCTTCACTTATTTTAAGGTAGGCAAAATGGGAGGGAGTGGTTATAATTCGCTCGCCAATAAGTTCGTGCTTGTAGTCTGCATTCATTTTAGCAAGCAAAGCAGGGAGTTCGAGTGTTCCAAACCAAGCATCAACTTCCGGAATCTCTTTTGCTAAATCATCTTTGTAGCGTTGGGACAAACAGCCAGTGACGTAAAGTTTTTCAATAGCTCCGTCTTTTTTCAAATTGGCATATTCCAAAATAGTGTTGACGCTTTCCTCCTTTGCCAAATCAATAAATCCGCAGGTGTTGACAATGACAATATTGGCATCTTCACCATTGCCATTAAGTGGCACTTCATAATCATTCCCCCGAAGTTGGGTAATGATATTTTCAGAGTCCACCAAGTTTTTGGAACACCCCAAAGTGATGACATTCACTTTATCCCGTTTCAAGGTTTTGGTCTTCATAATTCGGAAATAAAAAATTCACTCCACTTCATCTTTTACCGGCACCAGCCCCAATTCTTTGCCCTTTTTCAACAAAAACTGAAAAGCCACTTCGCGGTCATTGGGAATCTCGCCGTCGAGAATTGCCTCGCGGATGGCATTTTTCAATATCCCTACCTTGCGGGAGGGGGGAATGCCGAAGGTGTTCATTATTAACAAACCGGATATGGGGGGTTGCCAATTTCGAATTCTATCTTTTTCTTCCACCTCCTGAATTCGCTCGCGGACTAAATTGTAATTTTCGAGGTAACGCTGCACTTTCTTCGGATTCTTCGACGTAATATCCGCTTCACAAAGCAGCATTAAATCTTCTATTTCCTCCCCTGCATCGAACAATAAACGACGAATAGCCGAATCGGTAATGTTTTCTTTTGTCAGGCTGAGCGGTCGCAAATGGAGACGGACGAGCTTTTGAACGAACCTCATCTTCTTGTCTAAAGGAAGACGCATCCGTTTGAAAATGCGGGGCACCATCGCTGCCCCAAGTGCCTCGTGCCCGTGAAAAGTCCAACCCGTACCCTCTTGGAAACGCTTGGTAGCCGGCTTGGCGATGTCGTGAAGGAGAGCAGCCCACCGCAACCAAATATTTTGGCTCTTTCGGCAAAGGTTGTCCACGACTTGAAGGGTGTGATAAAAATTATCTTTATGCCCCTGTCCCTCCCTGAATTCCACCCCCTGCAGCGCAACCAATTCGGGAAATACGATGGCCAACAGTTGGGAGTCGAAAAGCAATTTAAAGCCGATAGAAGGCGTATCGGAGGCAAGAATTTTCTCCAATTCTGTAGAAATTCGCTCTTTTGAAACAATGTTTATGCGGTTGCCATATTTGGGGATGGCTTGAAACGTATTTTCATCAATAGTAAAGTTTAATTGGGTCGCAAAGCGAACCGCCCGCATCATGCGCAAAGGGTCATCCGAAAATGTTTTGCCGGGTTCGAGGGGCGTTCTGATAATTTTTTGTTCTAGATGATGCAAGCCGTCAAAGGGGTCAATAATCATCCCGAAATCCGCTTCATTCAAACTCACCGCAAGTGCATTGATAGTGAAATCCCGGCGGTTTTGGTCATCCTCTAAACTGCCTTCCTCTACCGCCGGTTTCCGGGAATCGAAGCGATAGGATTCTTTTCTGGCACCCACGAATTCAATCTCCAAATCCTGGTGTTTGAGCATGGCTGTGCCGAAGCGTTTGTACACGGTGACCCTCGGAATAGGACGGAGGCGCGAAGCCAATTCATGTGCCAAGCCGATGCCGCTACCGACGCAAACAATGTCCATGTCTTTGGAAGGCCTGCCCAACAAACGGTCCCGTACATAGCCACCCACCACATAAGAGGAACAGCCCAATTTTCTGGAAGCTTCGGTTATGAGATTAAAAATCTCCCGTTCGTGTTGTTGAATATTGAATACCAAACTTTCTTTTTTTTTACAAAAAATAATTTTCAAGAATTTGCCACTGTTCGTTTCTATCGCCTAGGTGGCAGTGGTCCATTTAGTAAAAATGCGGCTATTTTTGTTAAACACTCAATTCAAATTCTCCAAACTGCGCTTCGATTTGGTCAAGAAGCGCAAACAATTTTTCCGGGGAGGATACTTCGACCAATTCTTTGCGAAACGGTTTGATTCCCGGATAGCCTCGAAAATAATTCGCATAGTGCCGTCGCATTTCCAGAACCCCCAATTTTTCGCCCTTCCATTCAATGGAATGCCTCAAATGTTGCTTGGCAGCTTCCACCCTTTCGCTGGTATTTGGAGGCTGCATCAACTGGCCCGTTCGAAAAAAATGCTTGATTTCTCTGAAAATCCAGGGGTTGCCAATACTCGCCCTGCCTATCATTATTCCATCGACGCCGTAACGGTTTCGATATTCAAGGGCTTTTTGAGGACTGTCAATATCGCCGTTGCCGAAAATGGGGATGTGGATGCGCGGGTTCTCTTTTATTTTACCAATCAAAGTCCAATCTGCCTCCCCTTTGTACATTTGCTTCCGGGTTCGACCGTGAACGGTCAATGCTTTTATTCCAACATCCTGCAATCGTTCCGCAACTTCTTCCACATATTTTGTCGAATCATCCCAACCTAAGCGCGTTTTGACAGTAACGGGAAGTTTGGTGGCTTTCACAACCGCATCCGTCAATTGGACCATTTTGGGAATATCCTGCAAAATGCCCGCACCCTGCATCTTACACACCACTTTCTTAACCGGACACCCAAAGTTGATGTCCAAAACTTCCGGCTGGGCGGCCTCCACTATCTCAGCAGCACGCATCATCGAGGTTAAGTTGGCACCAAAAATCTGAATGCCTATGGGGCGTTCACTATCGTAAATATCGAGTTTTTGGACGCTTTTATCCGCATCCCGGATAAGACCTTCCACCGAAATAAATTCCGTGTACATCATGTCGCACCCTTGCTCTTTACATAGCGCGCGAAAAGGCGGGTCGCTGACATCCTCCATCGGTGCAAGCAGCAGGGGAAACTCCCCGAGTGAACTATTTCCGATTTTTATCATACTCAAAAACGCCTCCTTTTGAAACGACAAAAGTAAGGCTATTTGAAATAACAACCACTTTTATAGGATTCTAAATAAATTTTCCAGCCAAGCACGGCAAGTCAATTTATTTGTCAAAACCCCAATTTATTTTTTGAAAAAGTTGGTTAGCATAGACTTTCTATTAATTTTACGTCTGTTTTTTTCAAAACTTAAATTCCTCTTACCTTATGCTCATTGCTGTTGTACTCTGCTTCTTCATCGGTTACCTAACTATTGCTTTTGAACACCCACTGAAATTGGACAAGACCGTTCCTGCCCTTTTAATGGGGGCACTTTGCTGGTCATTCATTTCCCTGGGAAATATGGATGTTGTAAACAACCTCCACGAAGTCGCCCCGATGGAGGAAGTACTCCTACACCATATCGGCAAAATAGCCGAAATCCTTTTCTTCCTCCTCGGTGCGATGACCATCGTTGAATTAATTGATTTGCACGAGGGATTTTCTATCATAACGGATAAAATTCGCACCACCAGCAAAAAGAAATTGATGTTGTTTTTGTGCGTTTTGTCTTTTTTCCTCTCCGCCACCCTCGACAACCTCGCCTCAACGATTGTGTTAGTATCTCTTTTGCGAAGGTTAGTCCCTGAAAAAAAAGAGCGAATTTGGTTTGTGTGCATGGCTGTCATCGGTGCCAATGCAGGTGGCGCCTGGTCTCCGATAGGGGACGTCACGACCACCATGCTTTGGATTGGTAAAAAGGTAACCACCCTGAGCCTCATCGAAGAATTGTTCCTCCCCGCCCTTGCTTGTATCGCCATACCAGCCTTAATAGCCTACTATCTGCCTGCTTTTCAAGGTCATATTACCGCAGCTCCAACCGTAGATTTAGATGGAAATTCCCTCAAAAAAGAGCAAAAACTACTGAGCAGCCGGACGATGCTTATTGCGGGCGTTGGAGGTTTGGTTTTTGTACCCATTTTCAAAACCATCACCCACCTTCCACCCTATGCCGGCATGATGTTGTCATTGGGCTTTGTTTGGTTGGTTTCAGAATATATCCATCCAGAAGAAGACTTTTCGGAAGAAAGAAAACACCTTTATTCGGCCCGCCAAGCCCTTTCTCGAATTGAGCTGTCGAGCATTTTATTCTTTCTGGGAATATTGGTAGCCGTCTCTTCTTTGGAATCGGTAGCTGTCATGGGCTACGATGGCAAAGAAGTAGGCATGTTGATGCACCTAGCGCAATATTTGGAATCCGTCGTACCCAACCAGGAAATCGTCATCTTATTACTTGGCTTCCTATCTGCCATTATCGACAATGTGCCTTTAGTAGCCGCTACTATGGGGATGTATTCAATGGAAACCTTTCCCATTGACCACACCCTCTGGCACTATATCGCCTACTCTGCAGGGACAGGAGGAAGCATGTTGATTATCGGTTCGGCAGCAGGCGTAGCTGCCATGGGTATGGAGCGCATCGATTTTATTTGGTACCTCAAGAAAATTTCCTGGATTGCCATGGCGGGTTTTCTAGGAGGCGGAGGTGTTTATTTACTGATAAATTTAATTTTTAAATAGCGTTAAGGTTATCCTAAAAGAAGGTCAGCAAGAAGCAATCGTTTCCTTTTTCAATAATTTTGTCACAACTCAATAGGGTTTGTCAGGCAACTTAAATTCATTGAAAATGAAAACAGCCATTGCAATTATCGCTTCTTTGTTTCTCCTCTGCAGTTGTGAAAACCCCAACAAGAGGTTACTAATTGGCAACTGGCAAACAAGTGAGATTCTGGAAGAGGGGAAACCTCTCGAAGTAGATTTTTCTTTGATAGATTTTAATTTCACCGAAGCGGGTTTGTACGATTATCACAGCACCCTCAATTACCGGGAAGCGGGTTCCTACTATCTCCAATCCAATCTTTTATTCACTCTTGACACCTTAAACGAAGCTTCCATGGAAAAAGCCGTCAAGATTACCAAGCTGACCCAAGATTCTCTCTTTTTGAAAATGAACGAAAATGGCAAAGAACGCATTATGCGCTTGTTTAGAGTGAAATAGCCCTCTTTACTGTAAAAAAAATGACCAATGACCAATCCCTTTTAGACCGCCTAATCTCCCGCCAATCCTTTTATTTTGACATTCAATTGTCCCTTCAACCCCACCTGCACTAAAAATCCTTCAGACAAAACAATTACCTCTGCCACATTCAATTCGTCCAATTCCCCTTCCAGCACCACCCCTTTGGCTAGCTCCAGGCTGTTTAACTCTTTCTGAATTGTCCTTTTCAGTTCGAACAAATTTTCGCTCAGATAAAAATTCAAGTTTTCCCGTATCTGCTTTTTAAAGGCGCTTTTGAACAACCAACTCGCCGTTTTTAACAGAATATTTTTGGTGTTAAATTCAAAATCCAATTCTTTCAATTCTATTTTATTTTTTGTTGCCTGATATTCCGGTTTCCCAATCAAATAAACATTCCCTTTGTAACTACCCGATAAACCGACATTTACAACCACCCTATCCCCCTGTCCGTAAAGTTCAAGGGTTTCAATTTTGACGGTTCGATGGCCAAATGAAAAGGATTCATCCAACAAATTTTCCCTTGAAATCCGCTCGGCTTCTTCAAAAGGAATTTGGGTATTGATAGCTAAAGAAAAGCCTGCCTCGTTTTGATCGCTTAACTGAAAAAGTGGCAATGGAAGAGGGTTCGAAGATTCCGGTTTCTCTCCCAAAAAAAGATTTGGCTTGGCTTTTAGAAGGAGGGTACTTTTCAGGGTATCTCCGTTCATTGTCAAAGGGGTCATGCTTATTTCCAAAGGATTGATGAGTAGCCAGGATTTGTATTCATCCGACAAGAGAATGGGATTGTTCAATTCCAACCATGCCTCTTCAATTTCAGCTTGAAGGTCAAAAAAGGAAGCCAACTGCTGGTCAATGGCACGGGAGATGGTAGCCTTTGTTCGTTCCAAAACCTTATTGGCGATGAACTTGATAGGCAGATCAACGAACCCCAATTTTAGTACCGGCTTGGAAAGCCATTTATAGCCTGCCACTTCCGTGTGCGTTTTCAACTCCCAATTTTCTTGAATTTCGTAGCGGGTGATAAACTGCAATTCCAACTCGCCTTCTGCTTCAAAGTCGGTAATAGCCAAACCTTTCTTTATCCACAAATCCAAAGGAACCCGATAGCTGATTTCCTGACTATCAATGGAAATGACCACATCCTCTTTTTTAATTGCCCGAATCATCAACTGGTCATCCTGCATCGTACTATCTTCGTACAACACTTCGCCCAACTGCCGGTTGAGGTTTTCCTGCAATTCCTTTTTCCCGACTTGGACGGGGATATGAAGTACAGAAATCTCCGTTTTTAATGAATCAATATCGTATTTTTCCATAGGGCGGATGGGTTGCGTTATTTTGCAGGCGCCAAAATAAAGACTTAATGGAAGGAAGAAAAAAATGAGTGATCGAAACATTTAATATTTTTTGTATTTTGCTTAGAGGGTATAGGCAATGTAACATGCCAAAACGTACAAAAGGTTGCGCAACTATCTCCCAAAAACCCTGTCTCTATTAAGGGAAAAAAATCAAAAAAATTACAACTGATGAAGCATTTCTCTATTTTATTAGCCACATTATTTTTTATTCCAGTTCCCTTTCTCCATGGTCAATCTGATTACTCCAATTCTCTTGAATACAGAATTAAGTCTCAGGTCGAACGCAAAACCGCTGAAATTGAGCGAAAAATAAATCAATACAGCCATCGCTTTCACAACTTCAAAATTAATTTCGACCTAGAAGGTGACGCCTCCACCGGTGCTTTTTTGGGCATCGAATCCGAACGGATTTCAAAAGAAAAAGCCAAAAAATTGGGTTTTGACAATCCCTCCGGCAGCTATGTTTCCAAAGTTTTAGGAAATACTTCCGCAGAAAAGGCCAACATTCAAGCTTTCGACTACATTTTTGGAATCGATGAATTTCGCACCAGCCTTGAAGAAAACCTTTCCACCCTGCTCAACAAATTTGAACCGGGCGATGAGGTGACGGTTCATTTTGTCCGAAAAGGCGAAGTCCGCAAAGTCACCCTTGTCTTAGGCGAACGTGCCGATGCAGAAAGGATTTCCATAGCCAGAGCAGATAAGGCTTTTTTGGGAATTGAAAAAAGGAGCATACAAGCTGATGACCTAATTGGGGTTCGCGTAAATGTCGTTCCCAATTCCACCGCCGAGGCGGTGGGTTTGCGAAATGGAGACCTTCTCAAATCCATCAACGGACATCCGATTATCGATTGGAACGACATCACCATTGCTATTAATAGCCTTCATTCCGGCGACAAAATCGCGGTGGTTTTCGAACGGGACGGGAAAGAATCGAGAGGAGAACAAACGATTAAATCTTTTGCGGAGTCGCATTCAAAGAAACCAAACCGGCAGTACCAAAATTGGGGATTCTCCAAAGAAAACTACGCCTTCCTGGGCATCAATGCCCATCATATTTCAACCAAAAAAGCAAAAATACTGGGCTTTGGCAATCCCTTCGGCAGCTATGTGACGGGCGTTCTCAAAAATACAGCCGCAGAAAAATCAGGAATCCAAGTATTCGATTACATATACGGAATAGAAGAATACCGAGTGGGAGAACGTCAACGCCTAACCGATATTCTGCACCACTATAAGCCGGGCGACCAAGCCCCTGTGCTGTTGATTAGAAAGGGTGAAAATATGTCCCTCGATGTCACCTTTGGCAAACGCAGCGATGCGGTGGCTGAAAAAAAAATCGCCAAGTGTGATGAAGCCTTTTTTGGAATTATCAACAGCGCGTCATCTGCCATTCCAGAAGCGGAAGGAGTGCCGGTTTCCATCGTGAATAATTCGACCGCAGAAGCACTCGGTCTGAAAAATGGCGCGCGCATCAAATCAATCAACGGTTTCAAAATGGTTGATTGGACCGACATCGGCGCGGCTATCAACAACCTCAAAACAGGGGAAACGATAACCGTCGTTTACGAACAAAACGGAAAAACCTCCACCGGTTCCATGCCAATAAAATCATACGGAGAGACAAAAAATCTAAAACCCGAAGATTGTGACCAAAACAGGGATTCAAAAGTTTTTTCTTTTGAGTTCGACGACGAAGACCAAGACGAAGTGGAATCCGAAGTCCGGATTTACATCTCAGAAATAAAAGTGACTTTAGAAAATGTGACAAAACCGGATGCCACCGACTTAAAAAATATGGGTGTCGAGATTGAAGCAGACAACAACTTGCCAATTGAAAAACTGAATCTCTACCCCAATCCCAGCAAGGGCATGTTTACACTGAAATTTAACCTTCCCGACAAAGGCACTACTCAAATCAAAATATTCAATGACAGGGGCAGAATTATTTACGACTACGATTTGGGGGAATTTACAGGCGATTTCAGCGATGAAGTTGACATTTCCCAAAACGGAACCGGCTTTTATTTCCTCAAAATCCAACAAGGAAACAGGGCGTTGGCAAAAAAAATTGTTCTGTCAAAAAATTAAGAGGGTTCCAGTTAAGTGTAATTGGAGGTTTCGCCCTGATTAATATACTTCCCATTTCAGATTTTATTTTTTTCCTGCCTGCCTGAAAGGAAAAATCTGGATGCTTTGGGGTCTCTCATTTTGCTATTACTCTTTATGATTCTTTCTCACCTTACGTTGGGTAATTTAGTCTCGATTTTTATGTCAGAAGCATTTCCCAACAAGATTTTGAAATAACTTTCAAATGTAGTTAATTTACTTTTTTTCCCAAAAGGGACTCTACCAGCATTTTCAATAGAGTGGTGCGGGTTGAAATAGCCCCTCGTTGAGCTAACATCCCCAAACGCAAAAAAAAACACTCTCAATATTCAAATCCTTGAGATGAAAATTCTAAATGTACAGCAAATTCGGCAATTAGACGCCTATACCATTGAAAACGAACCGATTACCTCCATAGACCTGATGGAGCGGGCTTCCGAAACCTTTGTCCGTTGGTTCGTCAAAAAATTCCACGATGATTGTGTTCCCATCGCCATTTATTGTGGCAACGGAAATAATGGAGGGGACGGTTTGGCTATCGCACGGCTGTTGCGGCAAAGGAATTATGAACCAACCGTTTATTGGTGCAAAATTTCTCCAAAAAGCTCGGCGGATTTTCTAACGAATTTGAAATGGCTGCAAAAGATACGCACCGTATCCATCGAGGAAGTCAATATTTACAACAAATTTCCCAAATTGGAAAAAGGCTCCATCCTGATTGACGCCATTTTTGGTTCGGGGTTGAATCGCCCCATCGATGTGCACTGGACGGAGATGATTAGCCACCTCAATCAGCAGGAGGTCATTAGAATCTCTATTGACATTCCTTCGGGTTTGTTCGCCGACAAAAACACCGTTGCCACTACTTTTTTAGCCGATTACACCTTCAGCTTTCAGTTGCCCAAATTCGCTTTCTTTTTCCAGGAAAACCAGGATCGTGTCGGCGAATGGATTTCACATTCCATCGGGTTGGACAAGTCCTTCATAGCGGCAGCGCCGACTCCTTTTTATTTTGTGGACGATACGTTTGCCAAAGGATTGCTGAAACAGCGAAAAAAGTTTTCCCACAAAGGCACTTTCGGTCATGCATTGGTGGTGGCAGGCAGTTATGGCAAGATTGGGGCGGCTATTTTAGCAGCGAAAGCCTGCCTTCGCAGCGGAGCCGGCTTGGTGACCCTTCACATCCCCAAATGCGGCTACGCGATAGTGCAAAGTAGCTTCCCCGAAGCTATGGTAAGCGTGGATAATAATGAAAAATTTTGGACGGAGGTGGAGGGTTTTTCCCAATTCACCTGCATTGGAGTCGGTTGCGGAATTGGGACTGACAAACTGACCATCGAAGCCTTGTCGAAATTAATTGAAAATTCCAGACAAGCCCTCGTCCTCGATGCCGACGCGTTGAACATCCTTTCGGAGAAGCTGGAACTGTTGAAAAAATTGCCAAAAAACAGCATCCTCACTCCCCATCCTAAGGAATTTGAACGCTTGTTTGGCCGTACGAAAAATAATTTTGAGCGCAATGAATTGCAACGACAAAAGTCGCAGGAATTGGAAATTTTCATCGTCCTGAAAGGTGCCAACACTTGCACCTCCTGCCCGGATGGCAACTGCTATTTCAACTCGACGGGCAACCCCGGCATGGCCACGGGGGGCAGCGGCGACGCCCTCACAGGCATGCTCACCGGCTTCCTGGCTCAGGGCTATTCCCCTTTTGAGGCTTGTATTTTGGGGGTCTATTTGCACGGTCTTTCCGGCGACCTCGCAGCAAAAGATTTGCAACAGGAAGCCCTCCTTGCCGGTGACCTAATCGACTATATTGGCAAAGCTTTCAAAAAATTGAAAACCACTCCATGAAAATTCAACTTTGGTTAATTGGAAAGACGAGTTTTCCGTATCTGAATGAGGGTCTGGCGCTCTATGAAAATCGACTCCGGCATTACCTTCCTTTTCAAACGATTACTTTCTCCGATTTGAAAAACACGCGCCACTATTCACCCAAC
>CAZJYF010000056.1:0-12662 GCA_964549665.1 uncultured Saprospiraceae bacterium | reverse complement strand
TTTCATTACTTAGTTCCAAATCTGAGCGAGTGAAAATCATTTTTTTTAAATATACAATCAACTCAAATGGCAAAGGAGATTACGTCACGGGCAGAAGATTACTCCCAGTGGTACATCGATATCGTAAAGAAAGCCAATTTGGCTGAGAACTCTGCCGTGAGAGGTTGCATGGTCATCAAACCGCAGGGTTTCGCCATTTGGGAAAAAATGCGGGACCAACTGGACAAGATGTTCAAAGAGACGGGGCACGTAAATGCGTACTTCCCACTGTTCATCCCAAAAAGTTTTCTTAGCAAAGAGGCCGAGCATGTGGAAGGCTTCGCCAAAGAGTGTGCTGTGGTCACACACCACCGCCTGATGAATGACCCCAATGGAAGTGGCGTCGTAGTTGACCCGGCAGCCAAGTTGGAAGAAGAACTGATTGTGCGACCCACCTCCGAGACCATCATTTGGCACACCTATAAAGATTGGATCAACTCCTACCGGGATTTGCCATTGCTCATCAATCAGTGGGTGAATGTGGTTCGTTGGGAGATGCGCACCCGCTTGTTTTTGCGAACGACTGAATTCCTTTGGCAGGAAGGACATACGGCCCATGCCACCAAACAGGAAGCGGTGGAAGAGACCCTCCGAATTTTAGATATTTACGCCCGTTTCGCAGAAGAATATATGGCCATGCCGGTCATTAAAGGAGTGAAAACCGTAAATGAGCGCTTCGCCGGTGCAGAAGACACCTACACCATCGAAGCATTGATGCAGGATGGAAAAGCCTTGCAATCAGGTACTTCGCACTTCCTAGCGCAGAATTTTGCGAAAGCGTTTGATGTCAAATTTTTGAATGAAAACAACAAAGAGGAGTTCGTTTGGGCTTCTTCCTGGGGCGTTTCCACCCGTCTGATGGGCGGTTTGATAATGACCCATTCGGATGATGACGGCTTGGTGGTTCCGCCAAAATTAGCCCCTACGCAAGTGGTCATTGTGCCAATTCCAAAACCAAATCCGGAAATAAATGAGGCGGCAGAAAAGGTGATGAAAGAGCTGAAAGCAAAGGGAATCTCTGTTAAATATGACCTGGATATGCGGAAACGCCCGGGCTTCAAATTTGCCGAGCACGAAATGCAGGGTGTACCTGTTCGCTTGGGAATCGGCAAGCGCGACTTGGAAAAAGGACAGGTGGAAGTTGCTCGCCGGGATACCAAAGAAAAGACGTTTCAACCTTTAGACGGCATCGCTGAATACATCGTAGAGTTGCTCGATGCTATCCAAAAAAACCTTTTCCAGCGCGCATTGGATTATAGAACAGAACACACTACTTCAGTGGCTGATTTTGAGGAATTCAAAGAAGTATTGAATGGCAAAGGTGGTTTTGTTTCCGCACATTGGGATGGCACCACGGAGACGGAAATTAAAATCAAAGAATTGACCAAAGCCACTATTCGTTGCATCCCCAATGATAGTGTCGAGGAAGCGGGGCAATGCGTTTTAAGCGGGAAACCTTCCAAAAGGAGAGTTTTGTTTGCGAAAGCGTATTAAAAAATGGTCGATGCGTCGAACTGTTGATACCTTGGCAAGTGCAAAACTGTGCTTAAAAGTTGGTTTTAAACATCTCGATTTCCCCGTTCAAAATACATTGAAATGTCTCTACCTTCCCGGAAAATACTTTTCCTCAACAAAGCGCATCCCTTCCTCGAAAATCGATTGACCGAATTGGGGTTTGAATGTCAATTCGATTTTTCCAACCCAAAAGAAATCGTCGAAAAAAATATTCACGAATACTTTGGCATTGTAATGCGCAGCCGGTTTAGAATTGATCCATCCTTCCTTGAAAAAGCAAAAAAGCTGGCTTTCATCGCCCGCGAAGGCGTTGGCTTGGAACACATCGATGTCGGGTATGCACGTCAACGGGGAATTCAACTCCTGATTTCACCCGAAGGCAGCCGGGACACGGTTGCCGAACACGCGGTCGGCTTGCTGCTTTGCCTGCTAAACAACCTCAACCGGGCCGACCGACAAGTTCGCAAGGGGCAATGGATTCGGGAAGGCAACCGGGCGATTGAACTCAAAAACAAAACGGTGGGCATTCTCGGCTATGGAAATATGGGGACAGCTTTCGCAAAAAGGCTCGCAGGTTTTGAGGTTACCGTGCTGGCTTACGATAAATTTAAAACCGGTTATGGCGACGAATTTGCGCAGGAAGTAGGGTTGGAAAGGCTCTTTTCAGAAAGCGATATTTTGAGTATTCACATTCCTTACTCCGCCGATAATCACTATTTTATCGACGACTCTTTTTTGCAAAATTTCCGAAAGAACATCTTCCTAATCAACACGGCCAGAGGATTGGTTTTGAACACCTCCGATTTGGTGAAGCACTTGAAATCCGGCAAAGTGCGCGGCGCTGCTTTGGACGTGTTGGAGTACGAAGAAACCTCTTTCGAGAATTTTAGTTTTGAAAAATTGCCCCCGGCTTTTCACCATTTGATTCAGGCGGAAAATGTGGTGCTATCGCCGCACGTTGCCGGTTGGTCGTTTGAAAGCAAAGAAGGACACGCGAGGGTCTTGGCGGCGAAAATTGAGGAGGCTTTTTGCAAAGCAAACCCAAAGAAAATTAGCTTGGTCTGAAATCGTCCATTTTTTTTTGGCTACAACAGTTCGTCAAATAGGTTGCACATCTTGTTAAACCTGTTGCATCGTTGACGCATCATTTGGATGCCGATTTTTTGCGCAATAAGCAAGCCATCCCCTATTTTTCCAAAACTTGGAAAGAATTTCTCTAATCTTTTTGAAGGAGCAGATTTTGGGTCGTCATCAATCAATTCTGGGTCGTTTTGAAAATTGGAAAGAATAGTCCGAAGAGGAACTATCTTTTCGGGTTGATTAAAATGGGCACAAATTTCTGCTACGTTTGAAAAGAGAAATGCTTCAAATTCATGAACCTGGAGCCTAAACTTGAACCGCGGATTACCAATTTCTATTTCCAATCTATTTTGGATGGAGAAAATTTTCTCATCCACGGTTTTTTGACTTTTGGAAAGATGCGTTTTAAAGGAGGGATGCAAGCCGTAATAATCAAAAATCAACAAAACCAACTCGCAATGGGCAGCCTGCTTTAAGAATCGCCGGATATTATTGATGCAGACTTCATAACTCGCGTATCCCCCTTTCCTGGATTTTTTATAAACATTTTTCTTTGTTGGCATCACCACCACCTGAAAAAAATGTTTAAAACTCCCATCGGTATTCAAATAAGCGCTTTGAAGTTGTTTCTTGTAAAATTGTTCTTCGGTTTGCCCTTCTACAACGAGGAAAATTGCTGCCATTTTGTGATTGGTTTGTCAGGGTCGTCCACCAAAAAAATTGTTCTCCCAAAGTTGCCCGAGGGTATAATCTTCGAGCCACATTTGCAAATCTTCGTCTTTCTTTCGTTTGAATTCCGTTGCCCCTTCCGGGGTTCTTTCGACGATCAATAAATCCTTCGGAGTGAAGTGATTTATCAAGCTAACACTTTGAGTTGCGACAATAACTTGTCGGTCCAACGCCGCTTTTTTAAGCAATTCTGCCAGTACATTGATAGCAAATGGATGCAGACCTAATTCCGGTTCGTCGAGGATTATTATTTCAGGAACATTTTGAGTATCAGCAGGTTGTATTAAAATAGTGGCTATGCTGATAAAACGCAGGGTGCCGTCTGAAATTTGTTTGGCATTGAAAATATAATCACTTCCTTTTTCTTTCCATCGCAAAAGGACTTTACCTCTGGCCTTTGGACTTTCTTCCAAAGCAAAGTCGTGAAAAAGAGGGAAGACCAACCTGGTAGTTTCTACAATTTTGTAATAGGTTTCGTAATGATTTTCTTTGAGAAATAAAAGAAATGGAGCTAAATTTTCGGCTTCGGTTTTGAAGTCGTAAAATTCTCCAATGTCTTGAGGAAGCCTGCTTGAAGCATTTTCACTTGTATCGTTAAAATGATAAGATTCCAATTGGCTTAAAAAATCCCTGACAAATTTTACCTCTTTATATTTACCATAAAATCGAGGGGAATTAAGTCTTGTTTCCAATCCCCCAAAATTAGTTCCCGATTCTTGATTACCGAGGGTATAGGGGTTATATGCGTATTCTTGATGGCGTGCAGCCAACTTTTCATAATCAATTCTGTAGGATTCTCCATTCGAAATAATTGAAAAACAATAAAGAAAGTAAGTTTCTATTTCGGCTGAATATATTTGCATCTTCAAATCCATTTGGTCACTATATTCCAACCCTCTAAATAAAATGTCTCCAATTCCACCTGATTGGTAAATGTATGATGCCAATTGCCCTTCGCCCAAGCGTTCCAAAAATTTAAATAAACTGATAAAATTGCTCTTCCCCGCCCCATTCTGACCTATCAGAATATTCAAATTCTCAAGTTCGATCCTTTGATGCTGGATACTTTTGAAGTTTTGGATTTCAATTGATTTTATCATGTTCGATGAATTAGCAATGGCCAACAAAGTTATGATTTGAAAAGGAACTTCTCAAACTCTTTTAATCCAAAAGCATTCAAACACCCCTCCTTCGTCAAGCCACCCTTTCGGGCAGAAAGCACGCCAAAGTGGATGTCGTGGATGCCGCCGGTGCTGTGGGCATCCGGGTTGATGGAAAGCAGTACTCCCTTTTCCCGGGCGTAGGGAATCCACCGCCAATCGAGGTCGAGGCGGTAGGGGTTGGCATTGAGTTCGATGGCGACGTTATTGACGGCACAGGCATCAATCACTTTCTGATAATCGATTGGGTAGCCTTCTCTTGAAAGCAAAAGCCGTCCCGTCGGATGCCCCAAGATGGTGGTGAAGGGGTTCTCGATGGCAGTGATTAAGCGGTCGGTAGCCTTTTCCAAGTCCATCCTCAAATTGGAATGGACGGAAGCGATTACGAGGTCGAATTGCTTTAAAATGTCTTCTTCATAATCCAATGAACCCTCGTTGAGAATGTCCGATTCGATGCTTTTGAAAATTCGAAAAGGAGCGAGTTCTCGATTCAAATCCTCAATTTCGGTCATTTGTTGGAGTACCCTTTCCGGTTGCAGACCATTTGCATAAAAAGCGGCTTTGGAGTGGTCGGAAATGACGATGTACTCGAAGCCAAGGGACCGGGCGTATTCTGCCATTTCGCGAAGAGACTGCAGCCCGTCGCTGTAAGTCGTGTGGTTGTGGATGACGCCTTTGATGTCGGTTTCTTCGATGAGCTTGGGCAACTTGTTTTTTTTGGCAAGTGAAAGCGCCCATTCCGCTTCCCGCAATTCGGGTTCGATGAAGGCAAGTCCTGCTTTCTCAAAAATGGCTCTTTCATCAGGCAGGCCCTTGAAATCTTTTCCCGACGAAAATTTCAAAAAGGCATCCAGAAATTCTTTTTCGGCAGAAAAAAGGAAAAGTTTGGAACCGAATTCCGCCTTTGGACAATGGTAGATTTTTATGGGAAGCCCGTTTTTTGTTTGGGCGATTACGGACTTATCACTTTCACCAACTTTTGTAAGAAATCGATTGTCAAAAATTTGTTCGATGCTACCGTCCGTTCCAATTAAAATCTCCATGCATTCCAAAACATTGCAGCGACGCCGGAAGGCACCGGTCAGAGAAATCATCGCTTCGGGCAATTTGTCTTTCAAAACCTCGACCAAATCCCTGGCTTCTTCCTCTAAAGCTGCGTAGTGAAATTTGTTTTTTGACTTTTGGAAATACGCCAGCTTCTGCCTTAAGTCCACCTGCGTTTTCTGACCGAATCCTTTCAATTCAATCAAGCGGTTCTCGTTGCAGGCGTAGAGCAATTCACCAATGCTTTCGGCTCCCAAATCTTTCCAAACCACGCGCACCTTTTTTGGTCCGAAGCCTCTGATACGCAACATTTCCCGGATGCCAGCCGGGGTCATTTCTTCGTATTTTTTGAGCGTCGCCATCTCTCCCGTTTCGAGCAATTCTCTAATTTTGCTACTGATGGCTTTGCCTACCCCTTTTAAATTGGCGATTTCAGCGTCGGTCATTTCCGAAAGAGGGGTGGGTAGTTTTCTAAAGAGGTTATACGCGTTTGAATACGAGCGAATTTTGAATGGATTTTCTCCGTGCAACTCCATGATGTTGCCGAGATATTGGAAAGTTTTGGCTATTTCCTTGTTGGTCATTTAAGATGATATTTTTGAGAAAAAAAAGACCTGTTTCTGATATTCTGCTAACTTTGTCGCAAGCGAAGATAGTCATTTTTGCGTCGTTCGCCGTACCACTGTAGCTCCGAGCTTCCGCTTCGAGTAGCATTTGTTCCGCTCATACTTTCTCCGAGCGGAAGCTCGGAGTTACGGTGGAATCGGAGCTAAATTTTTAAAACATCATACCATGAAAAAGTTAGCCTTTCTATTTTTCTTCCTTCCCTTATTAGTTACAGCACAAACCAATTCGCGGGATTCCGCGTGGATTGTTGACAATTATTACAAAATAGAGCGAAGCATTCCGATGCGGGATGGCATCCACCTGTTCACCTCCATTTACCTTCCAAAAGATACTACGGAGGACCACCCTATCCTGATGATGCGCACCCCATATTCCTGCCGTCCTTACGGAACGGTAAATTATCGAAATTTTTGGGACAACCACTGGAAATATTACCTACGGGAGGGCTACATCATCGTCATTCAGGATGTGCGCGGGCGTTGGATGAGCGAAGGAAAATTTGTAGATGTGCGCCCTTTTATTCCAAACAAAAAATCAGATCAGGAAGTGGATGAGGCAAGCGACACCTACGATGCCATCGATTGGTTGATTGCCAATCTGCCGCACAACAACAAGCGGGTCGGCGTGACAGGCATCTCGTATCCGGGATTCTATTCGACGATGGCAGCACTGAGTGGGCACCCTGCCCTGAAAGCAGTCAGTCCGCAGGCGCCGGTAACGGATTGGTTCACCGGCGACGACTTCCACCACAACGGCGCTTTTTTCGTGATGGATGCTTTTGCTTTTTATACTTTCTTCGGACAACCGCGGCCAAAACCTACGACCGTAGGCCCAAATGGTTTCCGTTTTCCCGTGCAGGACAATTATAAATTTTATTTGGAAACCGGCGCGCTGAAAAACTTTAATGAAAAATATCTCGGTGACAGTCTTCTCTTTTGGAATGAGTTGATGCAGCACCCCAATTTAGACGAATGGTGGAAAGCCCGAAACCCTCGAAATTTCGTGACCAACGTAAAACCCGCCATGTTAATAGTCGGTGGACTATTCGATGCAGAGGATTGTTTTGGGGCTTGGAATACCTACAAAGCCATCGAACAGAAAAGCCCTAAAGCAGACAACCGCCTGGTAATCGGACCTTGGTTTCACGGTCAATGGAAGCGCAACGAAGGCAGTTCACTCGGGCACGTTCGGTTCGGTGCAAAAACCTCGGAATGGTATCAAAACCAAATTGAAATTCCTTTCTTCAATTATCACCTGAAAGGGAAAGGCGATATTTCTTATCTTGCTGAGGCTAGCGTTTTCTTTTCTGGTGCCAACAAATGGCAGTTCTTTAACCAATGGCCGCCTCAGGAAATGCAGGAAAAAACAATATACCTGCAACAGGGCGGAAAATTAGCTTGGTCAAAACCTTCAAATAGCATTAGCTTCAGTGAATACATCAGCGACCCGGCAAAGCCCGTACCGTACGCGGAGGGTGTACATCTGCGAAGAACCCGCGAGTATATGTTGGACGACCAACGCTTTGCTGCCCGCCGACCGGATGTGCTGGTTTTTGAGACGGAGGTGTTATCGGATGCTTTGACCCTAGCAGGAACCATCACCGCCGATTTGAAAGTGAGCATTTCAGGAACGGATGCCGATTTCGTCGTCAAAGTCATCGATGTTTTTCCCGACGATTTTAAATACGGCGAACACGATGCTTATCCGATGGGCGGGTACCAAATGTTGGTTCGGGGGGAAGTAATACGGGGTAGATTCCGCAACAGCTTTGAGCATCCGGAAGCCTTCACCCCTGATAAAGTAGAAACCGTGCGCTTCGAATTGCCCGATGTGGCGCACACTTTTCAAAAAGGGCATCGGCTGATGATTCAAATCCAAAGCAGCTGGTTTCCATTGGTAGATCGCAATCCGCAACAATTCATCGATATTTATCACTGCGAAGACAGCGATTTCCAAAAAGCTACCATCCGGGTGTTTCACGATGGTGCAAATAGTACGGGCATTGTTTTGCCGGTATTGAAATGAATGAATAAGCTGTAGAAATTAAAAACCGTACTCCTTAAAGGCAAGCTAAATTGAAAACCCTGTTTAAAACTGGATGGAGACGAACAAAAAATCTCATGACTTGATTGTGGATATAATTCGACAAAAAAGAGTCCGAATGAACAAACTGATTTTGCTTTTGGGCGACTTTGTGGATTATATAAAATGCTAAAATGCCTGAACATTTGTGAAAATGTAGCCCCCACCAGGGGAATGGTACTTTCTGCTGCTTGTCACTTGTTGAATGATAACAGAGTTGACCATTATGATGGTTACAAATTTTTTAGTTGCATCCACTGTACGGATGATAATATCCAGATAACTCATTCAGCATTTCAGGTACGAAAATTGCGTACTTTTTGCAAATCTCCGTGAACCATATAGACAGCAAATCCGCTCCCACTATTTTTATTTCAACGACCCTCTTGATGGCTTTTTTGGATAATTACACGCCCATGGTCAAAAATTGCGTAAAATTATTATTTTTGAGTTGCGTTTAGCGTATCAAAACTGTTTCTAATACACGTCATAACCTACACTCAATTTTTAACTGTAATTTTGGAGAAATTTGAATCATCAACTCCCCATTGATTCAATAAATTCCCGACAAAAACTATGACAGACTGAAGTTTCAATAGTTGATTTACCCTCCAATCACAATTGTTGCAACGGTCGATTTTGCTATGTTTACGGACAAACACTACCCTTCCTATCTGCCTCGGCACGATATGGATACATACTTGGCCAACGGATGGTACCGCATGGGACAAGCTATGTTCACCTGCCAGTTTTTGTTTATGGAAAAGCAGTTGTATTCTGCTATTTGGATGCGGCTTCCTCTCCAAAATTATTCCTTTCGAAAGAGTTTGCGCAAAATTTTGCATAGAAACGGAAAGCGCTTTAAAACCATCCTACAACCTTTCGTCTTGGACAAGGAAAAGGAGCGTTTGTACCCAGCTTATAAAAAGAAATTCGATGGGCGCTTGTCTTCATCTTTAGAGGCCTTTCTATAGCCAGCAAAAAACAAAATATATACAACACTCACGAAGCCTGTGTCTTTGATGGAGACCGGTTGATAGCTTTCAGTATTTTTGACTTGGGAGAAAATAGCATTGCCTCTATTATAGGAATCTACCAACCCGAATATGCCAAATACAGCCTCGGATTTTATACGATGTTGCTTGAAATTGAATACGGAAGAGAGCGGGTTCTCGACTATTATTACCCGGGCTACATTGTTCCCGGTTTTCCACGCTTCGATTACAAATTGCGCATCGGGCAATCCGAGGAAATAGAATATTTAAATCGCGAAAGTAGGGTTTGGTTACCCATTTCTACACTGAACAACGAGAAGGTTCCCGTCCGGATTTTGAACAGGCAATTAGGCAAAATGCAAACGGCTTTGGAGGAAAGAGGCATAGGCTGTGAAATCCTTTACTATCCTGGTTACGAGGCCAATTTGTTTGGTTACCCAAAAGAACCCTATCTCAATGCCCCGGCTTTCGTCCGTTGTTTCACCCATCAGACCACTCATTTGCACCACCTTATCTTTTACGATTTAAGAAAAGAAGTTTTCGTCTTTTGCCTCTGTCAGCAGCTCGAAGATTTGGCTTTTTACCTCCACTACTCGGTTCAGTTCGAAGGCCCGGAGAAAAAGCATTTCCTCGATATTTTGTATAAAAAAGAAATTATTGAGGAAAGTCCGTCCGTTCGTGTCATAGCTGAAGAAGTAAGGAAAGTTGGAAGGTCAATTATTTTCATTCCGGCGAGGGAAAATCAAAGCGAAATCTGAATCGGCTAAGCTCGATTGACCGGACTATAGAATTCATGCAGCCTAGAAGAAATCAAATCGAAGTGGGAATTAAATTAAGGAGATGACTTCCAGTCACCTCCTTAATTAGGTAAGGTCTAATTTCCACCCAAAATCAAAGGCAGACCGGAATCTCCGCTACCGACGATTACCACTTTGGAGTTGGGAGAATTTGCCAGTTTCAACGTGGCTTCGATGCCCTTGTCTTTTAAAATATTATCCGTCAAACTGGCATTCAGAATTCTGTTGGCATCAGCTTTACCCTGGGCTTCGATAATTTTCCGTTCCGCTTCTTTGCTTTCCTGCTGGAGAATAAATTCATACTTAAAGGCGCCCTGTTCGGCTTGTAATTTCTCTTCGATGGCACTGACTACTTTGTCCGGTAATTTGATGTCGCGAATCAGGGTGGCTTTCAATTCCACATAATTCTCGGTAAGTGCCTTTTCCAGCCCTTCCTGAATCAAAGCCTGCACTTCGTTTCGCTTCGTGGAGTACAATTCTTCGGGATTGAAATGCCCGATGACCTTGCGCACCGCCGAACGAACCTCCGGCCGCACGAGGGACTCGATGTATGCCTTGCCGAATTTGGAGTGCAATTCGCCAATTTTTCCATAGGATGGATTCACCCGGACGGTTACATCTACGGCGATGTTCAAGCCATTGTTGGACAACACGTTCATCTGTTCTTCCAACTGTTTTTCCCGCACATCGTAGATGAACATTTCGTTCCATGGCGCGATGACATGAAAGCCAGGTTGGTAAATGTGTTCTTTATCCAGCCCCCCACTGAAACGCATAAAAAGAACGCCCCGTTGTCCCGGTTGAAGGGTGAGGAAGGTGGCATTTGAAAAGGTAAGCAAAATGATTAAACCAATGAAAACCACCACCCCTGTTGTGATTAATTTGCCTTGTCTCATGTTTTGAATATTTAAATTTTAGAACTATTTACGAACGAGACAATTGACGTAAATAAACATAAAACTACCGAAGATTTAAGCTTTTAATTTTATTTCCATACCCTTTTGAAATGTTTTTGGAAGGAAGTAAAAACACCAAAATCTCTCGGCTTTTGCCTTATATTTAAAATCAAAAGTCCGGTTACTGGAGAAATAGGTAAACTGAAAATTTACTTTTATTGCCCCGGATACCTGTAAAGTTAATAAACTCCGCGCTATTAACTGCCCATGAAAATGTTTTTCGATGAAACCATAGAAAAAGGAGGAAGTCAGGGGTGGTTGATGCGATTAACGCAGAATCATTAGTGGCAATCGCCGTGAAGAATAGTTTGAGAAGCATTTTAGAAGGCGAAAAACGCTCTCGCCGAACTTAACCCATTTTTCGAAGAAAGGGTCAAAGGCAACTCTATTCAATCAAAAACGTGGAATTCCCCTCCAGCTTTTCACTTGGATTCCAGCGCTTCGAATTTGTTCCTCCTCCCCTCCATAAAAAATTAAACCATCGGATTTATGCGTCAATTTTTCCCAAAAGGCAAGCCCAGTAAAGTATTTCTGATTTATCGTTCGACCCGATTTTATCTCCACTGGCGTCATTTCTTCACCTGTGTCAATGATGACATCTACTTCGTGTCCTGCACTATCGCGCCAATAATAAAGGTTGGAACGCTGTGCCTTGTTGAAGCGATTTTTCATCAATTCCGATACGATGAGATTCTCGAATAATGCGCCTTTGTAGGGATGTTGGAAAAGCAAATCAGCGCTTTGAATGCGCAACAGATGGCTAACCAACCCGGTATCATAGAAATAAAGTTTCGGGCTTTTTACAATCCGTTTGTTGAAATTTTTATAGAAAGGAGGAAGCAAAAATACAATATAACTTGCCTGCAAAACACCCAACCAAGCTTGAATCGTTTTCACATCCAAGCCGGTTTCATTGGCGAGGTTGGAATAGTTTATCATTTGACCGACTCGCCCTGCACACAAAGACAAAAATCGTTCGAACAACAGTAAATTTTCCACATTCCTTATCTGGCGCACGTCTCTTTCCACATACGTCCGGACATAGGAAGAAAACCAATCATCGGGAGGAATGCCTTCTGCCTGAACGGGCGGATAGCCTCCCTTGAAAATGAGTTGATCTACCTCCTCCAATGCCCCTTCAATTGGCTCCAATTCTTCTATCGAAAAGGGCAATAGTTCTAAATAGGCTACCCGACCGGATAAACTTTGAGTGATTTTTTCAAGCAACAACAAATTGTTAGAACCCGTGAGGATGAATTGCCCTTTGGCTTCATTTTCATCCAGCATCTGTTGTAGATAGGATAATAATTCCGGAGCTCTTTGAACTTCATCCAAAACAGCCCCTTTGCGATATTGATGCAAAAATCCGTGGGGATCTTCCAAGGCAAAGGTTCGGTTCGTGGGCGTTTCAAGCGAGACGTATGGTTTTTCCGGGAAACAAGACCGCGATAAGGTAGTCTTTCCACTTTGACGAGGACCAATGATGGCCAGTGCCTTGAAATGTTTTGCCAGTTGCTTTAATTTTTTTGTTGCTTTTCTAGGTATCATTTTTTTACAAACTTGGAATTGAATTCCAAATTTGTAAAAATACAATTTTTTTTGACAATAATTTTCGGCGTCAAATCCGCCCGATTGATA
>CAZJYF010000055.1:0-12711 GCA_964549665.1 uncultured Saprospiraceae bacterium | reverse complement strand
AAATAGACAAACCATGGCAAAAGAAGTAGGTGGCTTTATAAAATTGCAAGTGCGCGGAGGGCAGGCAAATCCTGCTCCGCCGGTGGGTCCTGCCCTGGGAGCCAAGGGTGTGAATATAATGGAATTCTGCAAGCGGTTTAACGCCAAAACACAAGAGCAGTCTGGCAAGTTAATACCAGTGGTCATAACGGTGTATAAAGACAAATCCTTTGATTTTGTAATTAAAACTCCCCCTGCAGCCGTACAATTGCTCGAAGCAGCTAAACTCAAAAAGGGCTCCCCCGAATCGAATCGCGATAAAGTAGGTACGGTCACTTGGGAACAGGTTCGCGCTATCGCTGAAAATAAGATGCCGGATCTCAATGCCTTCACCGTTGAATCGGGGATGAAAATGGTTGCAGGAACTGCCCGAAGCATGGGCTTGGTGGTGAAAGGAACACCGCCGTGGCAAAATTAATTGCCATTGACATGGAAACAGTACATGGTACTACACTTCTAAGCATTTGTAGATTTTAAAGCAGGGAGCTGCGGTAAAGAAGATTTGCCGGGCGATGTACCTGATCAAAATAAATTTTTATAATGGCAAAAGTTTCAAAGAAACGAAAAATCGCAGAAAAAAAGGTTGACTGCGATAAATTATACGCCCTCGACGACGCGATGGTTTTGGTTAAGGAGGTCAATACCACCAAATTTGATGCCTCCGTGGATGTGCATGTCCGCTTGGGGCTTGACCCCCGAAAAGCAGATCAGGCCTTGCGGGGCACCACCGTCCTCCCTCATGGCACAGGAAAGTCCAAACGTGTTGTGGTTTTCTGTACCTCGGATAAAGAGCAGGAAGCAAAAGACGCCGGAGCAGATCACGTTGGGTTGGATGACTTAGTTCAAAAAATTCAAGGTGGTTGGACGGATTTTGACGTGGCGATAGCCATGCCGCAGACGATGGCCAAAGTTGGAAGAATCGGTCGGGTATTAGGCCCTCGCGGCTTGATGCCCAATCCCAAAACGGGTACCGTAACAATGGATATCGGAGCCGCAGTGCAAGCGGTCAAAGGCGGAAAAATCGCTTTTAGGGTTGATAAATATGGCATTATTCACTCCCCTATTGGACGAGTGTCGTTCCCGCCCGAAAAACTGATTGAAAATGCGACGGAATTGTTAACTACCCTTATCAAGATGCGACCCGCCTCAGCTAAAGGAACCTACATGAAGTCCATTACCGTAGTGAGCACGATGAGTCCGGGAATAAAAGTTGATGAAAAATCAATCAGGTAAATTTTCTGTGTTCTATTACTTGATGTGTTCATTCGTTGCGTCAAATCAGAAAAATGAGCATTCCAAAATTTGAACACTTGAAACAATACATTAAAAATGACCAGACAAGAAAAAACGACTGTTGTAGAGGAATTGCGCGAAAAGTTCAACAACTCCTCGTTCTTTTATATCACTGATTCCTCGACACTGACGGTTGGAGAAGTCAATAAACTTAGAGGACTTTTATTTGAAAAAGGCATTGAAATGCGAGTAGTGAAAAACACCCTCGCCCTCAAAGCCCTTCAGGATGCACCCGAAGAAAAGGGATATGCTGCTTTATTCGATGCCTTAAAAGGTCCAACCGCATTGATGTTTACAGAAGTAGCTAATGCACCGGCAAAGATCATTAAATCTTTCCGTAAGAAATCTGACATGCCCGCTGTTAAAGCCGCCTATATCGATACGGCGGTTTATTTTGGCGACGACCAACTCGATACCCTTGCCAACATCAAGTCCAAAGAAGAAATGTTGGGCGAACTGATTGGATTACTGCAATCGCCTATGCGCAATTTGGTTGGTTCGTTACAATCAGGCGGCAATACCATCATGGGCTTGCTAAAAGCTTTGGGCGAAAGAGAACAGTAGGCTGTTTTCGGTATAGTAGGACAAAGAATTTTTGTCCTATTAGCATGGCATTTAAACTCGGCTTCCAAGTTAAAACGCGTATATTTTTTTATTCATTTTCGGAAAAAATTAAAATCATTAAAAATGGCGGATTTAAAAGTTTTAGCAGATCAGTTGGTCAATCTCACAGTGAAAGAGGTGACCGAACTGGCAGATATTTTGAAAGACGATTATGGCATTGAGCCTGCTGCTGCAGCTGTTGTTGCCGGTCCTGCTGCCGGTGGTGGTGAAGCCGCAGGTGCTGAAGAAGAAAAAACAGAATTCGATGTAGTTCTGACTTCTGCGGGTGCCGCAAAACTGAAAGTGGTTAAAGAAGTTAAGACCTTGTTGGCTTTAGGCTTGAAAGATGCCAAAGAGTTGGTGGACGGCGCCCCTGCTCCGATTAAACAAGGTGTACCAAAAGAAGAAGCGGAAAGCTTGAAGGCTGCTTTAGAAGCTGTTGGTGCATCTGTTGAATTGAAGTAAGCGTTTATCCACTGAAAACTCGAAATGATTAGAGCAAACTTTTTTTACCATATTACGTAAGGTGCGACAAGAGAGGCTTAACGAGATGTAGCAATCTGGTTAAGCCTATTGTCGTATAAAGGCATTGGAAACTTTTTGATATTTCCTACTCTATATTGAGAAACTTCAAATGACTCAATTCGCAAGATCGGCTTTTGCCCAACGAAGCAGCCAGTTTTACCAGTTTCGAGCAAATTAAGAAATTGTAAATAAATAAATCGTCATTATTGATTGCTATTTATTTACCCTTCCTAAAACCAAACTTGCGAACTTTTTAACATAAAACTTCTATTTGCACATGGCATCAAACGGCATTGCAACAGCCCAAAGATTTAATTTTGGAAGCATCAAATTAGCTTCTGAATATCCGGATTTACTGGAAGTGCAAGTGAAATCCTTCATGGAGTTTTTTCAACTGGAAACGACCCCTGAAAATAGGATGAATGAGGGACTTTACCGAGTATTCCAGGAAAATTTTCCGATTACGGATGCCCGCAACATCTTCGTTCTGGAGTTCCTAGATTACTTCATTGACCCGCCACGCTATTCCATCGAGGAGTGCATGCATCGGGGCTTGACGTACAGTGTTCCCCTCAAGGCGAAGTTGCGTTTGTCCTGTAATGATGATGAACACGTTGATTTTGAGACGATTGTTCAGGATGTTTTCCTTGGGAACATTCCCTACATGACCCCCAAAGGAACCTTTGTCGTCAATGGGGCTGAGCGGGTAGTGGTGTCACAGTTGCACCGTTCTCCGGGGGTGTTTTTTGGACAGAGTTTCCATCCAAACGGAACGAAAATTCATTCCGCCAGGGTGATTCCCTTCAAAGGGGCTTGGATGGAATTTGCTACCGACATCAACAATGTGATGTATGCATATATCGACCGGAAGAAAAAATTTCCCGTCACGACGCTGCTGCGAGCGATTGGCTTTGATACCGACAAAGCAATCCTTGACCTTTTTGACCTCGCATATGAAATCGAAGCCAAGAGAGATGAATTGGAGAATGCAATTGGCAGGAAATTGGCCGCACGGGTGCTTCGTAGTTGGACGGAAGATTTTGTGGATGAAGATACCGGCGAGGTTGTCACTATCGAACGAAATGAAATCATCCTCGAACGAGACATCGTTTTGGATGATGAAAACATTGAATTGATCCTTGAGGCGGATGCCAATACGGTAATCTTGCAGCGCGAAGATATCGAAGAAGATTATTCCATTATTTACAATACGCTGCAAAAAGACCCTTCCAGTTCCGAAATGGAAGCGGTGAATTATATCTATCGCCAATTGCGCGGTACGGACCCGCCCGACGACGAAACAGCACGCGGAATAATCGACAAACTTTTCTTCTCCGACAAAAGATACAACCTTGGCGAAGTTGGCCGGTATAAAATCAACCGGAAACTACAGTTGGATACGCCGATGGATACCCTCGTTTTGACCAAAGAGGACATCATCTCTATCGTCAAGTATTTGGTCAGCCTGATGAATCAGAAAGCCGAAATTGACGATATAGACCATTTGAGTAACCGGCGAGTTCGGACGGTGGGAGAACAATTGTACGCGCAGTTTGGAGTCGGCTTAGCGCGGATGGCGCGAACAATCCGCGAACGGATGAATGTGCGAGACAATGAAGTGTTCACCCCGATAGATTTGATTAATGCCCGAACGCTTTCTTCCGTCATCAATTCATTTTTTGGCACCAGCCAATTGTCCCAGTTTCTCGACCAAACGAATCCCCTTTCTGAAATCACCCACAAACGGCGTATTTCTGCGCTTGGACCAGGAGGGTTGTCCAGAGAAAGGGCGGGGTTTGAAGTGCGGGATGTGCATTATTCCCACTATGGTCGTCTTTGCACCATTGAAACGCCTGAAGGACCGAATATTGGCTTGATTTCTACGCTCTGCGTACATGCGAAGGTAAATAAAATGGGATTTTTGGAAACGCCTTACCGACCCGTTGTTAAAGGAAAGGTCGATATCAAAAACCCGGCGCACTACCTTTCTGCCGAAGGCGAAGATTTTAAAAAGATTGCACAGGCAAATGCGCCCCTTAGCGAGACGGGGGCTTTTACAACTGATAGAATCAAATGCCGGGAGCACGGCGATTTCCCCGTTTTACAACCGGCGGAGATAGAATATATGGATGTTGCGCCAAACCAAATTGTAGGGGTTTCGGCATCTATGATTCCCTTTTTGGAAAATGACGACGCCAACCGTGCCCTCATGGGTTCCAATATGCAACGGCAGGCAGTGCCTTTGATTCGTCCGAGTGCGCCTATCGTCGGAACCGGATTGGAAGGCAAAGTAGCCCGCGATTCCAGGATGCTTATCAATGCAGAAGGAGAGGGTGTCGTTGAATACGTCGATGCCAATGAAATCGTCATCCGGTATGACCGCACTAAAGAGGAGCAGATAGTCTCTTTTGAAGATAACCGAAAGACCTACCACCTGACTAAATTCAGAAGGACGAACCAAGGTACCTGCATCAACCTCAAGCCAATCGTTAAAAAAGGAGATCGCGTGGAGAAAGGACAAATCCTCTGTGATGGATATGCCACCGATAAAGGCGAATTAGCCCTCGGTCAGAACATGAAAGTGGCTTTTATGCCTTGGAAAGGCTACAATTTTGAAGATGCCGTTGTGTTGTCCGAACGGGTAGTACGGGAAGATATTTTCACCTCCATTCACATCCAACACTTTGAGATGGATGTGCGGGATACCAAGCTTGGCGAAGAAGAGTTGACCAATGATATTCCCAACGTTAGTGAAGACGCCACCAAAGATTTGGACGAAAACGGTATCATCCGGGTGGGCGCATGGATTAAGGAAGGTGACATTTTGATTGGAAAAATCACCCCCAAAGGAGAGAGCGACCCGACACCGGAAGAAAAATTGCTGCGGGCTATATTTGGCGACAAAGCAGGGGATGTGAAAGATGCTTCTATGAAAGCACCCCCTTCCACTTATGGCATCATCATCAACAAACAATTGTTTGCCCGGGCGAAGAAAGACAAGGTCCAGAAAGCTCAGGAAAAAGAATTGCTCACCAAACTGGAAGAGCAACACGCTATTTCTTTGAATGAATTGAAAACCATCCTGGTAGACAAACTACTGGCTTTGGTGAAAAAGAAAACCTCCCAAGGTGTCAAAAGCATTTATAACGAGGTTTTGGTGCCAAAGGGGTCGAAATTCAGTCAGGAGATGCTGCGGTCATTGGATTACAGTACGATTGATTACAGCAACTGGACAAATGATAAGCCTACCAATGATTTGATTGCCAGTCTGTTGCACAATTACAATATTAAGGTGAACGAGGAAGTAGGCAGGTATAAGCGGGAGGATTTCAACATCAGTATCGGTGACGAATTGCCCGCAGGGGTGTTGAAGCTTGCAAAAGTTTATTTGGCTAAGAAGCGAAAACTCAAAGTCGGGGATAAAATGGCGGGTCGTCATGGAAATAAAGGAATCGTTTCCAGAATCGTGCGGGTAGAAGACATGCCCTTCCTCGAAGACGGAACCCCCGTTGACATCGTATTGAATCCCTTGGGCGTACCCTCCCGGATGAACCTCGGACAAATTCTCGAAACGGTACTCGGTTGGGCAGGCGAACGCTTAAAGATGAAATTCGCCACCCCGATTTTCGATGGTGCCAGTCAGGAAGAAATTGAAGAATACATCCAAAAGGCAAGTTTGCCTTCTCTGGGTCAAACCTATTTATACGATGGGGAGTCCGGAGACCGCTTCCACCAACAGGCTACCGTGGGCGTCATTTACATGCTCAAGCTATCCCACATGGTGGATGATAAAATGCACGCCCGTTCCATTGGTCCCTATTCCCTCATCACCCAGCAGCCCCTCGGTGGTAAAGCACAGTTTGGTGGGCAGCGATTCGGTGAGATGGAAGTGTGGGCTTTAGAGGCCTTCGGCGCCGCCAACATCCTTCAAGAATTGTTGACGATTAAATCGGACGACATTAACGGACGTGCCAAAGCCTACGAATCCATTGTGAAAGGAGAAATTTTGCCAGAACCGAATATTCCAGAGTCGTTCAATGTATTGATACACGAACTTCGAGGCTTGGCCTTGGACGTGAAATTTGAGTAATTTTTATTGCTTCCAAAGTTTCGGTCGAATTTTTCACCCAAAATCGTGAACCTGTTTGACTGACCGATGCTGAGTTTTATGGTCCTTTTCCTTCAGAGTTCGACAGAAGAGTGGCGATAAAACAGTTAGTAACAGAAACAATTTAACTATTCCAAATATGCCTTTCAGAAAGAATGTTTCCATCCAAAAGCAGAATTTTAATACTATAACCATTGGACTGTCATCCCCGGATGATATTTTGGAAAGGTCTTATGGTGAGGTACTAAAACCCGAAACCATTAATTATCGGTCCTACAAGCCCGAACGCGACGGCTTGTTCTGCGAACGCATTTTTGGGCCGGTAAAAGATTACGAATGTTATTGTGGTAAATACAAACGAATTCGCTACAAAGGCATTGTTTGCGACCGTTGCGGGGTAGAGGTGACAGAGAAAAAAGTTCGTCGAGAACGCATGGGGCATATCCGTTTGGTGGTTCCGGTGGTGCACATCTGGTTCTTCAAATCTTTGCCAAATAAAATTGGCTACTTGTTGGGATTTTCTTCTAAAAAACTGGAAACCATCATTTATTACGAACGCTACGTCGTCATCCAACCAGGCATCAAAGAAGGAGGAGATGCCAATGGTTGTAATAAAATGGACCTGATGACGGAAGAGGAATATCTGGAGATAATAGATGCCCTTCCTCCGGAAAACCAACAATTGGATGACGAAGACCCCAATAAATTTATCGCCAAAATGGGCGCCGATGCCGTCCGTGACCTGCTTATGCGACTTGACCTGGACCAATTATCCTACGACCTTCGGCATCAGGCAGCCAATGAAACTTCGCAACAGCGCAAGTCGGAAGCACTGAAACGCCTGCGGGTTGTGGAAGCTTTTCGGGATGGTCAAACCCGCATTGACAACCGTCCTGAATGGACCATCATTCAATACCTTCCGGTGGTTCCGCCCGAATTGCGTCCATTGGTGCCATTAGATGGAGGGCGTTTTGCCAGTTCCGATTTGAATGATTTATACCGCAGGGTAATTATTCGAAATAACCGTTTGAAACGGCTTTTGGAAATCAAAGCCCCTGAAGTCATCCTTCGCAACGAAAAACGAATGTTGCAGGAAGCTGTGGACTCCCTGTTCGACAACTCCCGCAAATCTAACGCAGTGAAAGCCGAAGGAGGACGAGCTTTGAAATCTTTGAGTGACATTTTAAAAGGCAAGCAAGGGCGTTTCCGTCAAAACCTGTTGGGGAAAAGGGTGGATTATTCCGGTCGTTCTGTAATCGTGGTTGGGCCTACCCTGAAACTGCATGAATGCGGTTTGCCCAAAGGAATGGCTTCCGAATTATTCAAACCCTTCGTAATCCGAAAACTCATCGAGCGCGGTATCGTTAAAACGGTGAAATCTGCCAAAAAATTGGTTGACAGAAAAGACCCGGTGATTTGGGAAATTTTGGAAAACATTTTGAAAGGTCATCCAATCATGCTCAACCGGGCGCCGACCTTGCACCGCTTGTCCATTCAGGCATTCCAGCCCCGCCTTATTGAAGGAAAAGCTATCCAATTGCACCCCTTGGTTTGCGGTGCTTTCAACGCTGACTTCGATGGCGACCAAATGGCCGTTCATGTGCCCTTGAGCCATGCAGCCATTCTCGAAGCTCAGGTGCTGATGCTTTCTGCACACAATATGCTGAATCCACAGGACGGTTCTCCCATCAGCTTACCTTCCCAAGACATGGTTTTGGGTCTGTATTACATTACCAAAGAAAAAAAATCAACGAAAGCAGAACCCGTAAAGGGGGAGGGCAGACGATTCTATTCCCCCGAAGAGGTTATCATCGCTTATAATGAGGGACAACTTGACCTTCACGCTGCCATTCTGGTGCGGATTAAAGTGGAAGACGAAGAAGGAAATATGGTGGACAAACGAATCGAAACCACGACAGGGAGGATGCTTTTCAACCAAGCTGTACCGAAAAGTGTGCCCTACATTAACGAGTTGCTGACCAAGAAAAACCTGAAACGCGTTATTGGCAACATTATCAAGCTAACGGGCTTTGCGGTGACGGCTGAATTCCTCGACAAAATCAAAAATATGGGCTTCATGTGGGCTTTCAAAGGAGGCTTGTCTTTCAACCTTGGAGATTTGATAACCCCTACTGTAAAAGCCCAAACACTGAAAGAGGCGCAAGCGGAAGTAGATGAAGTTTGGGATAATTACAACCTGGGGTTGATAACCAACAATGAACGATACAACCAAATAATCGATAAATGGAACTATGCCGATAATCACATCACCGAAACCTTGATGAAAGAATTGTCGGAACACAAACTCGGCTTCAACTCCGTTTTTATGATGCTCGATTCAGGCGCAAGGGGCTCCAAGCAGCAGATTAAACAGTTGTGTGGATTGAGGGGATTGATGGCCAAGCCGAGGAAATCAGGTGATACCGGGGGCGCGATTATCGAAAACCCCATCCTGGCGAATTTCGTAGATGGATTGTCCGTGTTGGAATATTTTATCTCTACCCACGGTGCCCGAAAAGGCTTAGCGGATACAGCCCTGAAAACAGCCGATGCAGGTTATCTGACGCGTCGCTTGGTGGATGTATCACAGGATGTCGTAATTATGGAAGAAGACTGCGACACCTTAAGAGGCATTGAAACAAAAGCATTGAAGGACAATGAAAAGGTCATTGCCCCGCTTGCGAACAGGATTACCGGCCGCTACACCTTGCACGATATTTACCACCCCGTTACGGAGGAACTCATCCTCAAATCGGGTGAATATATAAATGAAGAAACAGCAGAATATATCGAGGAAGTCGGCATTGAATTCGTCACCATTCGTTCTGTATTGACCTGCGAAACAGAAAGAGGCGTTTGCCGCAAGTGCTATGGTAAAAACCTCGCCACTGGGCGAATTACCGAAATGGGAGATGCCGTGGGAATCATCGCCGCACAATCCATCGGTGAACCGGGAACACAGTTGACTTTGCGTACCTTCCACGTTGGTGGTATTGCCTCCATGACCAAAACGGAATCGGAGATTATTACCAAATTTGATGGTCTGATTGAATTTGATAGCATCCGCACCACCACCTATACCGATGATAAAGGTGCAAAATCTCAAATCGTATTTTCCCGGACGGGGGAGGTTCGGATTTTAGACCCCAGCGGGAAGAAGCAGTACGTTTCACATTACATCCCTTACGGTGCGACCTTGCATGTCGAAGATGGGAAACCTGTTAAAAAAGGAGATAAAATATGTGAATGGGACCCCTTTAACGCGGTTATCGTTTCGGAACTTTCCGGACTCGTCCAGTTTGATTCCATTGAAGAAGGGGTCACCTTCCGAATTGAACGGGATGACCAAACGGGTTATGCCGAAAAGGTTATCGTTGAATCAAAAAATAAGAAGAAAATACCGACCATCAAAATCCTCAATCCCGCTGGGGAAGAAATCAAAAGCTACAACCTGCCGGTAGGCGCTTATATCGCCATCGAGGACGGGCAGGAAGTGAAGTCAGGGCAGAAGATTGTCAAAATACCCAGGAATTTGGGTAAGATTCAAGATATTACGGGGGGTCTGCCGCGGGTTACAGAATTATTTGAAGCCCGGAACCCCTCCAACCCGGCCGTCGTGTCTGAAATTGACGGCGTCGTATCCTTTGGAAAAATCAAACGGGGAAACCGGGAGGTTATAGTCGAAGCGAAAGACGGACAAAAGCGGAAGTACCTGATTGGATTGTCGAAGCATATCCTGGTCCAGGAAGGCGACTTTGTTCGGGCAGGAACCCACCTGTCCGACGGTGCCACGGCACCGAGAGATATTCTCGCCATCAGCGGTCCTTTTGCCGTTCAAAAATATTTGGTGAATGGCATCCAGGAGGTGTATCGCTCGCAGGGTATTAGCATCAACGATAAGCACATCGAGGTAATCGTTCGACAAATGATGCGCCGTGTGCAAATCGAAGACCCCGGCGATACGAGTTTTCTGGAAGGGGAAGCCGTCGAAAAATACGACTTTATCGCTCAGAACGAATGGATTTACGATAAGAAATTCATTACCGAATCAGGCGATTCCAATAAATTGAAGCCGGGTCAATTAGTCACTTTACGCCAATTGAGAGAAGAAAATTCATTCTTAAAACGCAACGACCGCAAACCGGTTCAATTCCGCGACGCCATCGCTGCGACCTCCAGTTCAATGTTGCAAGGCATTACCCGGTCTTCCTTGGGAAATGCCAGTTGGATATCTGCTGCCTCCTTTCAGGAAACCACCAAAGTCTTGAGCCAGGCAGCTATTGGTGCAAGAGTTGATTATTTGAAAGGCTTGAAAGAAAACGTCATCGTCGGTAAGAAAATACCCGCCGGCACGGGCTTGCGCAAATACGATAATTTGTTCGTGACGACCAAAGAAGCGCATGACCAATTTAAAGAACGCCGGGCTTTGATGGAAGAGATGGAAGAAGTGGAAGATTAATCATTATTCTATTTCAAGCGATGGAAAAACCCTTCCTGTCAATTGACCGGAAGGGTTTTTTATTGCAACTTTGGGGTCAGTGTAAGAAATATTCGGGAAAAGAAATTGCCCTCATAAATAAAGCGAACAGGATAGTTTTGTGCCCAAAAGGGGGTCTCGTTTCTCCTAAATTAACGAAAGTTTTGAATTCGCTACCCTGACCTTATCCAATCAGACAACGCGTTCAACTTTACTTCTTCCTACTGCCATTTCCGAAAACTTGTTGGAACAACCAGCTCCATGCAATGACTAGGGCACAACCGATTAGATTGAGCCACAGATAAGCAATGGCCAGGACTTGGTATTTGTCCAAAATAAAAAAGGTTATCACAAAACCTTCTGCGAGGAAGGCACCGGTAAAGACCGCCTTGCCGCCTATCTTTTTAAAGAAAAAAGCGACTAAGAAGATACCTAAAATGGTTCCATAAAAAATAGAGCCGACAATATTTACCGCCTCGATTAAATTGTCAAAAAGAGAGGCAAAGGCGGCAAAGGTCAGCGCCACGCCACCCCAAAGAATGGTAAACCATTTGGAGGCAATCAAATAGTGGTGGTCGCTTTTGTTTTTTATGAAGGAACGGCGATAAATATCTACCACCGTAGTAGTTGCCAATGCGTTCAATTCGGAAGAAGTGGATGACATAGCGGCAGAGAAAATGACGGCCAGCAACAAGCCAATCAAACCGATAGGGAGGTGGCGGGTGATGAAGGTGATGAAGACGTAATCCGCATCTTCGATGTCCGCGTCGGGATCTTGTTTTAAAATCAGCTCCTTCACCTGCTTTCGAATAGCCTTGTCCTTATCGTGCAAAATGCTCACGTTCGAGCGCATAGCCTCTATGGCCGGTTGGTCTTCTTGCCTGATAGCTGTTATTAGGTGCCGGATTTCCGCTTGTTTTTGGTCGAAAACGAGGTCGTGTTCCTGCTCTAATTGGGATAGTTGGGTTTGATATTGCGAATTTTCCAATTTAGACAAATTGGCGGTATTGTAGTGAATGGGCGGCTCTACAAACTGAAAAAAAACGAAAACCAGAATACCCACAAATAGCACCAAAAATTGCATCGGAACTTTTATGACGCCATTGAATAACAAACCTAAGCGGCTCTCTTTCAGCGACTTACCTGAGAGATAACGCTGCACTTGCGATTGGTCGGTACCGAAATAAGAAAGGAACAAAAACACCCCGCCAATCATTCCCGACCAGAAATTGTAGCGGTTGGAAAGGTCAAACTTAAAATCCACCACATTCAGTTTTCCCATTTTCCCTGCCAAGCCCACTGCATCGCCAAATGAAACATCTTCGGGCAATTTAAAAACCAAAATTACGGCCGCCAAAAACATCCCCGTAAGAATGACAATCATCTGCTGTTTTTGAGTGACACTCACCGCCTTGGTGCCTCCCGCCACCGTGTAGATAATGACCAAAATTCCAATGAAAAAAATGGTTGAATTCAAGTCCCAATCCAGGATATTTGAAAGGATGATGGCAGGTGCGTAAATGGTGATGCCGGCAGCTAATCCTCTGGAAATGAGGAACAAAATAGCGGTGAGGGTTCGGGTTTTTAAATCGAATCGCCCTTCGAGGAATTCATAGGCAGTGTAAACATTCAGGCGGTAGTAAACCGGCAAAACAAAAACACAGAG
>CAZJYF010000054.1:0-12714 GCA_964549665.1 uncultured Saprospiraceae bacterium | reverse complement strand
TTGCTATTGGGAAATTGCACGGATTCATCCACCCAGCAATCCTCGAAATCGAGGGAAGATTTGGCTATTGCCAAGAAAGTTAAAGACCTGATGTCGAAGATGGACTTAACCGACAAGGTGGGCGAAATGACACAATTAGCGATTGATATGGTTTCTGTGGGCGACCCGTACAATCTGAAAGAACCGCACCAATTGGACTCTGCAAAATTGCGTAAAGCCTTGCTTGAATTGCGGGTTGGTTCCATCCTAAATGTGGGCGGTCATGCATACTCTCGCGAACACTGGCACGAGATAATATCCCAAATTCAGGCCATTGCCATAAACGAAAAACCAACCGGCATCCCCGTGTTGTATGGTATTGACGCCATACACGGCACGAATTATACGATTGGGGCGACCTTGTTTCCACAGGAAATTGCCTTGGCGGCTACCTGGAATCCAGCGATGGCTTCAAAAATGGGGGAAATTTCCGCTTATGAAACAAGGGCTTCAGCCATCCCCTGGAACTTTTCACCGGTGTTGGGCATTGGACGCGACCCGCGCTGGCCGAGGTTTTGGGAAACCTTGGGGGAGGATGTATTTCTGGGGTCAAAAATGGGTGCAGCCCTCATAAAAGGCTACGAAGGCAATGACATTGCCCAGCCGGATAAAGTAGCCGCCTGTATGAAACACTTCCTCGGTTATAGTATGCCCCTGTCGGGAAAAGACCGGACACAGGCGTGGATTCCCGAAAGGGAATTGAAGGAATATTTTGTGCCGAATTTTCAGGCTGCAGTCGATGCAGGCGCACATACCACAATGATTAATTCGGGAGAAATTAATGGCATCCCCGCCCACTGCAATCCTATAATATTGAAAGACCTGCTGCGAGATGAACTCGGTTTTAACGGCTTGGCCGTTTCAGATTGGGAAGATATCAAATACCTTTACACCCGGCATCACGTTGCCAAAGATTATAAAGACGCCATCAAATTGGCCATCAATGCAGGAGTTGATATGAGTATGGTGCCAACGGATTATGACTTTCCGTTACTTCTCAAAGAATTAGTCGAAGAGGGGGAAGTGCCGATGTCGAGGATTAATGAAGCCGTGTCCCGCATTTTGACCCTTAAATTCCAATTGGGGCTATTTGAACACCCCTATTACCCTTTGGAAAATTACCCCGATTTTGGTTCCGAAGAACACGCCAAAGCCTCCTTCACTGCGGCATTGGAATGTCTGACTTTGTTGAAAAACGAGCAAGAAATTTTGCCAATTTCCAAAAACACAAAAGTCTTGGTCACCGGCCCCACTGCCCATTCTTTGAATGCACTGAATGGGGGTTGGACAAATACCTGGCAAGGCGATGACCCGAAATACAATACCCATGGCAAGAAAACCATACTCGAAGCGATTCAGGATAAAATCGGCAAAGCCAGAGTCACATATGTGGAAGGTACCGGAGTTGATGAAGCGGTGAACATCCAACGTGCGGCCGCGGCCGCACGCCATGCGAAAGTAGCTGTCGTTTGTATTGGCGAACTGCCGTACACTGAAAAGCCGGGCGATATTGACGAACTCGAATTGCCCGAAGTACAGCAGGACCTGGTGCGCGCAATTTCCAAAACCGGCACCCCTATCGTATTGGTTTTGGTGGAAGGCCGTCCTCGAACCCTGCATAGAATTGAACCCACCGCCTCGGCCGTACTAATGACTTATTTATCGGGAAATGAAGGTGGCAGGGCAATAGCCGATGTGCTTTTCGGCGATTATAATCCAAATGGGAAATTGCCTTTCACCTACCCTCGCTACGCCAATAGCCTCGACACCTACGACCATAAATCCACCGATGAATTCAGCAGAGATTTCAGCCAAAATGGATTCAATCCCCAATGGGAGTTTGGCCACGGTTTGAGTTACACCACCTTTGAATACAGTGATTTGAAATTAAATTCAAATCAAATTTCCAAAGATAAACCACTACAAATTTCCATCACCCTGACCAACACAGGAAAACGGGCAGGTCAGGAAGTTGTTCAATTATACGTTTCGGACAAAGTGGCAAGCATCACACCCCCGGTGAAGCGCCTGAGGGGATTCCAGAAAACGAGTCTGCCAGCCGGAGAAAGTAAAACCATTTCGTTCACGCTAAAATTAGAAGACCTCGCTTTCGTTGGTCTCGACAATGAATGGGTTACAGAACCGGGAGAATTTGAGGCCTTGATCGGAGGCTTGACAAAAACGTTCATTTATGGAGAGGAATAAAAGGATATTGTAGGGAGGACGGATAGAAAGTGGTTGAAAGATTAGGGTATCATTTGAAGAAGAAAGTGAGGTGATGACTCCAAGTCGCCACCTCGATATTCCCTCAATTTATTAACTCGCCGCAATATTTACAGTAGGTGGCATCATTGTCATGTCCTTCCTTGCTGCAATATTTACATGCCTGTGAATTTACTTTTTGAGAAGGACTTCGGATAAACTCAGCAGAAACAATTCCGGTAGGTACTGCGATAACGGCATAACCCAAAATCATGACCAACGCGGAGAGGAACTGCCCAAGCACGGTGGTGGGGGTAATATCTCCGTATCCCACGGTGGTGAGCGTGACAATGGTCCAATAAATGCTTTTGGGAATGCTTGTAAACCCACTTTCAGCCTGGCCTCCTTCGATAAGGTACATCGCCGAACCAATTATGGTAACCATCAATAAAATGAAAATCAGAAAAACGGTAATTCTAGCCCGGCTGGCTTTCAGTGCTTCCACAATAATTTTGCCAGCGCGCAGGAAGTGCCCCAATTTAAAAATACGGAAAACGCGAATTAGCCGAAGTGCCCGAATAACTACCAAGGATTGGGCCCCTGTCAGAATGATGCCGACAAAGGTAGGCAGGATGGCAAGCAGATCAACGATTCCAAAAAAACTGGTTGCGTATTTCAAAGGGCGATACACGCAATAAAGTCGCAGCAAATACTCGACGGTAAATAGAATGGTAAAAAACCATTCGATGTAATATAAAAGTTTTCCATATTGCACTTGGAATCCACCGATACTTTCAAGCATGACGACAAAAACGCTTGCCAAAATAGCAATCAACAAGACAATGTCGAAGTTCTTTCCAGCAGGTGTATCGGCTTCAAAAATGATTTCGTGCAAATTATTCCTTTGTGCATCAAATTTTCTTTTGGTGATTTTTGGAATCATGGATTTCGTCTTTTTGAATCATTTTTTTCACAATTATCAATAATATCCTCCACCTTTGCAAAAAGAGCTGATAAGAGCTGGCAAAATGCAAAAAAAAGTTTTAATCACAAGTGTTTTGAGCGAAATTGGCGTCGCACTTTCGCAAGCCTTTCGGAAAGAAGGCTATTATGTCTATGGACTTGACCTGGAAGAGGATTATCACAACTATTGCAATCGTTTTTTTCGCTTCGACCTGAACCGCTTCGTCAAAGACGCAGGTTATCGCATTAAATTCACTGCCATTTTTGAGGAAGTCATCCCCAAACTAAATGTACTAATTAACATTTCAACCCCGCCACCTTTTGCGAAATTGGAAAACATAAAGTTGGAGGATTGGCAACAAGCCTTGAATGTAAACCTCACAGGTCCAATGCTCTTGATTAAATTATTCCTCGATAGACTGGAAGATTGTACGGGGGCCATAATCAATATTCCAAGTCCGTACGAGGGTGTCTCCAAAGCAGGAAGGACAACTCGCAACTGTACCAACAACGCCTTGATTGGGTTGACAGAAGCCATCTCAGTTGATACAAAGGAATTCGTCCGGGTAAATACGATCAGCATTCTTGAAACAAATAACAAAGAAGAGCCTGAAAATATTTCCTCCATTGATGATTACGAAGAAATACAGGAAGATACATATCCTTCTTCACCGGAAGCTAGTCAATTTGAAGGTCTTTCCAAAATGGCCTTGTTTCTCGCTTCAAAAAATGCTGAATTTTTGACCGGGAGAAACCTTCGAATGGAAAAGCCTTTTAATTCCCCAGTCAAAAAAAGATGATGCGATTGTTTTTTCCAAACAAATAATTTTAGAAAAAAGAAGCCCTCAAACCATTTTAACATGGTCTAATGTCAAAAAAAGAATTTTTTTAATTTTAATTTAATTTTTTAATTATGCGTATTTTGCTAATAATTGGCAGATTAAAAATTTATTTTATAGCAATTTAGCATTAGTTCAAATTTAAAACTGTTTGCATTGAAAAAAAATTTAATATTTTAATTTAACTGATGTACTTTTGTTAAAATAAAAGTTGTCAAACATGACAACCTATGATTCAACAACGAAAACACCAAAACATAATTCCGTGATCAAAGCAATTATCATCGAAGACGAAGTCAAAAGTTTAAACAACCTGAAAAGCCTGATAAATAAACATTGCGAAAAGGTGGAAGTGATTGGAGAGGCCTTAACTGTTAAAGAAGGTATAGAATTATTTGACGATCCGGAGATGAAACCCGATGTCGCTTTTTTAGATATCAACCTTCCCGACGGGCTTGTATTTCAATTGCTCGAACAATTGAGACCCATTGACTTTGAACCCATTTTTGTCACAGCCCATGATGAATATACAAAAAAAGCCTGTGAATACAGCTCTATTGGTTACATCGTCAAACCAATCGATTCGGAGGAACTCAAGTTAGCTGTTGACAGAATTCGACCCAATCGTTCCAACGGGACAGAAGAACGCTTGGAAATGTTTAAGCATCATTTTAACAACCCCAACGCAGTTAACAAGATACCCATTGCTGCCCTTGACGGCATCTACTTTTTGGACATAATAAACATCGTTCGATTGGAAGCCTCCGACAATTACACGCACATTTTTTTGGAAAAAGGAAACAGGTTGACTGCGTCAAAAACCATCAAATCATTTGAAAAATGGTTGATTCCGGTAAATTTTTTCAGAGTACACAAGCGACATGTTATCAACCTAAATTTCGTTCGAAAATATGTCAAAGGGGATGGGGGTTATTTGATAATGGTGGATGGCAAAAAAATTGAAGTTTCGAGACGACGACGACCCGCTTTTTTGGAACAAATGCGAAGATTGCAGCAAGGCATGTGAGTAGTGGAGATATTCAAAAGTGGAAAACAATCAAAAAAATGATTATTTGTTTTATTTTAGTAAAAAAAATGTGACAGGGCAAAGCAAAATATATGTGTGTTTTTTTTGATGGATGCGATAATTTTGTAACTTTGGATTTGATAAACACTATTGTCCAATCATCCAAAAACGTGAAGCACTATGGCTAAATATCACCTTAACAGAGTTAATACTATGGGAAAAAAGCGTAAACTAACGCTGGACAATTTACGTGATATAATGAAATTAAGCGATGAAGAAATGAAGAAATTGGGAAAGGGAAGATTGAAAGTCTTCCTTAAAAAAGAAGACAGAATTGTCAATTGGGTCACTGAAATTCTTCCGCAATAATTTTATTTGCGAATTGTCCATATTAAAAAAAGAGGCAGCATTCATTGTCAGAATGCAGCCTCTTTTTTTATGGGCCGAATTGATATTTCACCAATTAAAAATTATTAAATTGCAACTTTACTTTCCCTCGTGAAATTGAGATTTAAAGAGCGGCAGATATAATTTACGTATTTTATTGAAATCAACCTGAGTATTGCTTCCTGCAAACCTCGTACGGTTCTTCTGAAAATCAATTAAGTTTTTCGCCATGGCATCTGTTCTGACATCGAATTCCGAAATTCAACAACTTGAAGGAAAGCTTGGTCGTCAGGAAAATGATATTGACCAATTGCAAACCTTAGATAAGCTTGTTGGGCATCATCTGTTCACTGACCTCCGCCAAGCCGAAGGTTATCTTTCCAGACAATATACCATTCTGAAAGATGGTGATTACCCCGTTTTTCAATTAAATTATCACCTGAATAAGGCTTTGGTTGAAAATCAAAAGTACAATTACAAATTGTCTGAATTCCATTTTCAAAAGTCCATCGAAATTTTGGAGGTCAGTGGGCATGCAAATCAAATGGCGGAAACATACATTGATTATATAGGCACCTGCATCAATCTGGAAAAAAAAGAAGACGCGGCTACCTATTTGGATAAAGCCGCCAAGCTACTTAAAACCTTTCCTGACCAAAAGTTAAAAGCCCGCATTATTTGCAGGCAAGGATACCTCCACCTTCACAATTCCAATTATCCCAAAGCAGTTGAGTTTTTTTTGGAAGCAGAAAAAAACTTTCACTCGCTTAGCCCTTCGTCCCTAACGCTTAAAGATTACTATTTCCTCACCCTGGTTCATAGTGGATTGGGCAAAGTTTATGAGCTGATTGAAGATCACGAAAAAAGCGTGAAGGCCTATCAAAAAGTGATACAGATGTGCGAAACAAAAGGTATGCGTAGCAGGCTATCATGGCATTACCTCAATGTAGGCAACGGTTTCAGAACCATTAACGATGAGAAAAACGCTGAAAAATATTTTAAAAAATCCCTCCATACGATGGAAGACATCAGTCAGGATACCCGAGCAAGAGCATTTGCCAACTTGGGGTTTTGCTATTTCCAAAAAAAGAAATACAAGCAAGCCCTCAAATTGTACCAACACGCTGAACAACTCTTTCGGGAGAAAAAAGAAGACGACTATTACAATTTTGCTAACATTGAACATGGAAGGGCTTATCTGTTTGAGGAATTGGGGGCAAAGAAAGGAACCATAAAACACCTGATAACCGCATTGGAATTTGCTTCTCTCGCCTACAAAGCTAATCACATCTCCAATCGACTCAAAAATTATAAACAAATAGCTAAAATCTCCAAAGACATAGCAGCCTTTTATGCGGAGGTGGGCGATTTTAAAAATGCTTATTGTTATCAAAAAATTCACGAAGAATATGAGAAATTGACCCTTGAACATACCAATAAGCGCAAAATATTGGAGCTTGAACTTAAATACAACGCGGAGAAAAAAGAGAGCGAAGCCGAATTGCTCAAACTGCAAGCCACCAAATTGCAATTAAAAGCCTTGCGGGCACAAATGAATCCTCATTTTGTGTTCAACGCACTCAATTCTATCCAGCACCACATCACTTCGAAGGATTCTGATTCAGCAGCCCAATATCTTGCAAAATTTGCCAATTTGGTTCGCCAGAGTTTGGAAAATTCTAATCTGGAAATTATTTCACTTGAACAGGAGATTGAATTCCTTCAGGTCTATCTCGATATCAACGAAAAACTCCGGTTCGAGGGGAGATTAAAATACGAAATCGTGGTGGATGATGAGATAGAAAAAGAAGAAGACATTTTGGGTGTGCCGACCATGATTGTTCAACCCTATGTGGAAAACGCGATTGAACACGGCATCAGACCCAAGAAAAGTGGATTGATAAAAGTCTCTTTTTCCTTACTGGACGAATTCACTATCCTTTGCGTAGTCGAAGACAACGGTATTGGACGAACCAAAGCAAGCGAGTTGCAAAAAAAGAATGCAGCCCAAAAAAATCATCGCTCAATGGGAACAAGTATTACCGAAAAGCGATTGGAATTATTACATAACACAAAGAAAAATAAGGAGTTATTCGTCAATACAATTGATTTGAAAGAGAAGGAAACTGGAAAAGCCTTGGGAACAAAAGTGGAGATTCAAATCCCAATTATGGAGATACACACTGTCGAAGAGGCTAGGTGAAATAATTTCGACAAAATGATACCTCATTGACTTCATGTCCCCTTAGTAAAAATAGTCATATATTTGTACAAGTTTTCTCATAGTATGTTTATTTAATCTTCCTGCATCCTATTCCCTCCTGGGGTGCAGGAGTTTTTTTTCGCGCAAGTTCAAAGTTCAAAACACAAGATAAAAACCACACCTAGGTTTTTAATTATTTGGAAAACCACTTCCCTGCCTGGATGCGGCCAACCAGAATTTTCAGAAGGAATTTGCCAAAGAAACTAAAAAAAAGCAGCTCGCGAATGCTTAACTTCCCTTTCCATTGCTGCTGGCACTAGATTTAGACACGAAATTTCAAATTATTCCTATAGCAACAATTTTTCAAAACGACCGTTTCCTAGGCAACCTATGCCACTTATCAGCAATTTTAAACCGCTTCGTAAATATACCTTTTTTCCTGAATTTTACAAGACTATCTTTGATTCTCTAGTTTTCTCATAGTATGTTTAATCTTCCTACACCCTGTTCCCTTCTTGGGTGTGGGATTTTTTTTTGCCTATACCATAATTGTAGTGTGCAAGGCATGCGACCGCAGGAAATTAGGGAAATAAATGAAATCGGTAAATCAGGAATTGTTTTAGGAAGATGTTAGATGCTCTCGCCAATTTCATGCCAAGTAATTAATTTAATATTATTATTTTTACATTTTTTAATTAATTGAATAACAACAGAATATATTATTTTTTCTAACAAGAAAAGTCCAGTGACATAGTCGTCCTCCCAATTTATTAATCATAAATTCATTTCTCGCCTTTTCCTCATCAGAACCCACCCTTGCCTCATGAATTCAACCACTTTCTAAACGCTTCTTTTCCGTGATTTTTATTGTCCCTATATTGCAAAGTGTAGTTTTCTCATAGTATGTTTAGTGCTCCTACATCAGCTTTAGCCTCCCCCGATGTAGGAGTTTTTTTTCTCATTTTCCCTTCGCCAAAATTTCAAACCATTTTTCCAACCGGTTTCCGTTTTCATCTACCAAGGTCAGCAGGTGTTTTCCCGGAGAAGGGTTTAGTTCAAAGTTGTGGAAAGAGGTGGTGGTTCCCAGGAATTCTCCGTCGAGGTGCCAGAAAACCCTTATTTCCGGATTTCTGTGTGCCAGTTTAAAAACCGTGCGGCTCAAATTGCCGTCAAGGTCAACGGGAACATAAATTTTCGTTGAGTTCTTCGGATAAATTAACTGCATCACCTGAGACGATGGGACTGCATTGTCCGAAAAGCAATCTTCCCTAAAGGGAGGTAAGGATTTGAAATTTGGGTTTTTTGATTTGTAATAATACTCTTCTACGGGGGGCAGAACAAAGAAGGGAACATGTATCATGTTGGAAGGTAATTCGCACTTACTATTGACTTGCCAACGTTTGCTTTTATCCAAATGAACCAGCCTATGGAATGGACATGGAGAGGCATTCTTCCCGGAAAGTGGCGCCCAAATGCTATCTTTTGGACAAATTGGCAAAGCCCTGTAACCGCTTTTTCTGCAAACTTCGATTTGGCACATTTCATCGATAGGTTTTTCAAACCAAGGGGAAGCGGGCAACAAATCAAAAATATCGAATAAGGCGGGCGCGGCAGCCAGCACACCGATAAGCCCGGGACGCCCTTCACCGTCGGCGTTTCCAGCCCAAACGCCTACGACAAAGCGGCGCGTTATCCCAACTGCCCAAGCATCCCGAAAGCCAAAACTGGTTCCTGTCTTCCAGGCTATCCTGTGGCTAGATTGAAAACGTTGCCACTCTCCTTCGGAATTGGGGCGTTCCAAATTTTGCATGGCGTCAAAAGCGAGGTAAGCAGCACTAGCCGCAATCCGCGGAGGTTCAGTAAGAAGATTGGCTTTAGGTGTTGCCGGAGTTTTGTTGCCAAATACATAATTCAAGGGGCGAAAATCCCGCTGGTCGTATTTACCATCATAAGGATAAAAATGGTTCAGGGTTCTTGCCATACAAGCGTAGGCATTCGCGATTTCCCATAAGGAGGCTTCTGCACCACCTAATATCAGCGTCAACCCATAGTAATCAGGAGGGTGATTGATGGAGTAAAAACCTAGTTTTTGCAATTCAAAATGAAACTTTTCCAAGCCATACCGTTGCAGCATTCTGACGAAGGGGACGTTTAGCGACCGGATGACCGCCTTCTTCGCCGGAACAAGCCCATCGTAGGATTCGTAAAAATTTTTCGGGCGGTAGCCATTTAGTTGGGTCGGAATATCCGAAATCAAGCTGTTCGGCAGGATATTCCCTTCCTGCAGCATCAGGGCATAAAGCAAGGGTTTTAAAATGCTTCCCGTGCTGCGGGCAGCTTTGATGACATCTACTTCTTCGCCATGTTCTTTTCCCGTGCCGACCACATTGCCGACGTAGGCCAAAACATTTCCCGATTCGACCTCGATGACCAAGGCGGCCAGGTTGTGGATTCCATTGCTTTTTAGAAGGCCATTACTTCGCTGCAACACCTTGGTGACTTGCCTTTGAAGGTCCACCTCTAGGCACGTTTTAAGCTTGGTGACAGGCTTCTTTTTTTTTCGAAAATGCTCAGAATATGCCCGCTCCAACAGATGAGGTGCCAGCCGGGGAAGGGGGTGCGGCTTGTCGGGTAATGGTTCTTCTTTTGCCAGTTCAAACGATACCGAATCAAGCACCCCCCGCTTTAGCAATCGCTTCAAAAGTCGATTTCGCTTGCTCAATAGCGCCTTCCGATTTTTACCTGGATGTATCAGGGAAGGGCTGTTTGGCAAAACGGCGAGGGTGCTTGCTTCAGCCCACGAAAGCAATTTGGGGCTTTTGCCAAAATAACGCCAGGCGGCAGCATCCAAACCGACCACATTTCCCCCAAAGGGGGCATTGGAAGCGTAAAGTGCCAGAATTTCTTCTTTGGAAAATTTGATTTCCAGACGCGTCGACAACATCATCTCCCATACCTTTTGGAAGATATTTCTCGATTTAGCTTTTAGGGCCATGCGCATCACCTGCATGCTTATGGTACTTCCGCCGCTTACGATTCTGCGCTTGGAAATATCTTGTTTTAAAGCACGCAGTAGGCTAATCGGGTCAATACCCGGATGCCGGTAAAACCGCTTGTCTTCAAATTCGAGGATCGCCTTGGCAAATTTTCCAGGCACTTCCGAATTTGGAGGAAAACGCCATTGTCCATCGGATGCTATACGGGCTCCCAAGAGATTCCCTTCCTTGTCTTCCAGCACCATGCAGGTGGGGTCATTAAAAATAGGAGTAGGCAATGAGAACCAATAAATCAGGAAAAGAATTACAAACCCCAAAAGGAGTTTTTTACGGTGGGTTTTCACCAAATTAAAAACGAAATTCACAGAAAAGAAATTTGTTTATTTTCCAGCTCCCATTTTCCAGCTTTTTCTTCAAAGGCAAAATATCCTTTAAAAAGTCGCCGGGATTCTTCTACGAAGGTACTGAGGAAAAGGATTATTCGCCCTTCGGAAAATCTGAAACGCAAGTTAAGGGCATCGTCTGTCAATATTCCTTCCTTTTCCATTTCCCTTTTGGACAAAAACCGAACATTAGCTGGCTCGGGAACATCCTGAAAATCAAGGGTTTCGAGTTCAAAAAAAACTTTTTCTCCTTCGGTCGGATAAAAGGGACGGTTTTCCATCTTCCGAATAATTAGCGCCGGGCTTTTCAACTGCTTTTGTTCAACCATTTCGGTTACTTCCGGCAATGCCAACACCTGATTGAAGCAGGTCATTACATCTGCTTTGGTTTGCCCAAAAGTAGAGAAAGTGGGAAAAAGGAGGAGGGGCAAAAACAAAAGGGGTGGAAGCCAGTTTTTCATGACATTTTGATACAAGAATTAAAAAAGGTTTTGCAAGTACAACGTGCAAAACCTTTTTTAATTTTTTCGCCCCGGATTGAGGGCATTGCCTCAAAATCAATACTCGTCCTCATTGAAAAGAAAATCATCCTTTCGGGGGTAATCGGGCCAAATATCTTCAATACCTTCATAGACCTCCCCCTCATCTTCCATTTGTTGAAGGTTTTCGATAACCTCGATGGGGGCACCCGAACGAATAGCATAATCAACCAAATCATCACGGGTAGCTGGCCAGGGCGCTTCTTCCAAGTGATACGCAAGTTCTAATGTCCAATACATGTGCGCTTGTTTTGTGTTTTAAAGGATGGCTGAATGACATTTTTCAAAGCATTTCTATTAACAAAAGAAATTAAATAATTATGATTCAATTTCAAATGTTCCAACTACTGAAAAAGTTTTATCCAGTTAAAAAATCCTGAAAATTGGGGCAAAAGTAAGAAACTAATTTTTTGAAAGCAAATCAATTAAAATCCAGAAATTGCTTTTCAAAAATCAGACCATAATTCCGGCAGGTTACTCAGCTTTTAAAAGCATATTACAATTGTAAGAAGCTGGTTGTCAAGGGTTTGATTGTTACTTTTACTACAAAAACCAGAAATGGTTTTCCATTCTACAAAGAAAACCATTTTAAAAAATCATTTTTTGAAAATCTTTATAGCTTGCATCAATTTTTAGAGCCGCCCAATTTATCGTTTTTTCCCCATTTCGGAGCAATTGCTTTTCCTTCAGATTCTTCCACCTCCACTTTCTCGTATTTCCGACTCCAACTCACAGGGCGGTCAAAATCCTGTCCCGATTCTAACACGCGAGCGTAGGAGTAGTTTTCTTTGATGTCTTTCCAGGTAGTTTGCTTCCAAAGTTTTTCATCCAAAACTTTCATTTTCGTCCCCTGCATTTTGCCAGAAACGGCTTTTCCGATGAGCGGCCACCAAAGGCTTTCTGTCTCCCGGTCCCACATCACAAATCCATCCAATCCATCCCAAACTTCAGGGTCGTAATAGGTGTATCCACTCAGGGCGAAGGTGAATTCTTTGCCGCCAATAGTGCGCTCATAAATTGCCCCCAAATCTGCGAGAATGCAGTAGGCAGCCATGATTGGGTGCCCGTCCAACACATCGTTGACCACCTCGTGGCGGGTCAAGTCCTTGACGGAATAGGCTTTGGCTTCGTTACCA
>CAZJYF010000053.1:2496-13020 GCA_964549665.1 uncultured Saprospiraceae bacterium | reverse complement strand
GCTTTGAACATTTATGCAGGCCCTTTCAAATTTTCAGTCCCGCAAAATTAATAACAATTTGATTATCAACCGATTTTTAATTAAAATTTTTTAATATTTGTGATAAACCAAACTGTAATGTATTTCTAATTTGGAACCAAATATTACCACAAATTTTAATCCAAAACAATTTCTTTGCAAAACAATCAATTAATTTTTCCACTATGTTCCAAGGGCTAATCCACTATAGCTGGGGTGGCTGATATTTATGCAATGGGCAACCATCTGCTTTTTGATGGATGAAATTTGGAACTACTTTGATTGCATTACTGTTCCAATTTTGTTTTTTGAAATTGAATCCACTACCTTTCCGAAGAAATACACCGCTAACTACTCTATCGCGGAATGAACGGGAAGAACAAGTTTGGTCTTGTGTTTATTTTAATGCAAGCAATCCATGTTCCGTCGTTTTTTTCGAGGAAAGTCCGGACAACGTAGAGCACCGCACCATCTAACGGATGGGTCCCGACCAATGGTCGGGAACAGAAAGTGTCGCAGAAAATAACCGCCCCGGGATTTTCTTCCGGGGTAAGGGTGAAAACGTGCGGTAAGAGCGCACGACCTCCCGTAGCAATGCGGCAGGTGGATAAACCTTGCGGGTTGAAATGCCATGTACATCCCGATTTCGGCGAGGCGCCTCTTGGCTCCAAACCGAAGCTGAGTTGCTCGCTCAGTTCTTTTTCAGGGATTTCCTGCGAAGGATTCGGGAGGGGTAGGCAGCTAGACCCCGGTGGTGACGCCGGGGCCAGATAAATGATAGAGGTTCTCCCCTTTTCGGGAGGATTACAGAATCCGGCTTATTGGTTGGCGATGTTTTAAAAAAGAAAAGCCGGCTGAAGTATTTTCAGTCGGCTATTCTTTTTATAGTCAAGAAAGAGTTTACGACTCACTCGCCTATTTTTTTACTTATCCTCTTGCCCCAATGAATCAAAGTTAAATAATACCGAAAAACGCAGGGTGTTGTCGAGCGGATTCCGTTGATTGGTGGTGGGAACCAGATAGGAAAAATTCAAACCGAAAACATTGTATTTCAACCCCAAACCAACGGTAAGGAATTTGCGATTGCCTTTTGTAAGGCTCTCGGTAAAATACCCCACCCGAACGGCAAATTGTTGGTCGTACCAATATTCGATTCCGAAGGAATAAGACAGCTCTTTTAACTCTTCGGAGAAACCACCGGGTGCATCACTAAAAGAACTGAAAATGCCGGAAACCGTTGATTTTTCTTTAAAATCCGGTATGCCATTCAAATCCGCGTCGCATTCCTCCTGTGTTTCCCCCCGGCAGGGGGTTGGTACCAGCAATTTATTGACGTCCGAAGTAATGGTGATACTATTGAATTCGTCCAAATCGATACTCCAGGCAGCGCCAATACCCAAGTTGGTGGGAAGGAAATCTTTTTCGTTATTCGCCGCATTGGTGTAGGTTATTTTCGAGCCGATATTTGTAATAGCCATGCCGAGGGTCAAATCGGATTTCCTACCGTTCAATTTAATGGGCGTCTTGTAGGTCATTGAAAGGTCAGCCGCTCCGGCTTTAGCCGTTTCGATAATATCGCCGTTCACCTCCTGCCCGGAAGCCAGGTTGGAATAGATGAATTTTAACCCGATTCCCACGGCGAAATTGTCGGTCAACTTCCGTGAATAGGCGCCTGTGATCTCATATTCATTCGGACGGCCATTGCCAATCGGATTTCCGTTAAAATCAGTAAAATCGATGTCCCCGAGGGAAAAATATCGCAAGCCGAAGCCCACTGCTTGCAAATCGTCAATTTTGTAATAGCCGGTCAGGTAAGCCAGGTAAACATCATTCAAACCCAAGGCTCTCAACCAGGGCGTATAAGTTGCTGAAAGAGCTAGTTTTTTATTGGCAAAAGCCAGTTTAGATTGGTTAAAGTGCATCGCATTGGGGTCGGGCGAAAGCGCAATTCCGGCATCTCCCAAAGCGCCTGAGCGGGCATCTACCACTATTCTGAGGAAGGGTACTGCCGTAATAATAGCATTTGGGCATGGGGAACCATCCGGTAATACCCATTTACCATCTTGGGTTTTCAGGCATTGGGCCTCCACATGCTGGGTGCTCAATAGTGTAATGGCGAACCCAACACAAATAATTCTAAAGAGTAAAGATTTCATGAGATACGATTACGTTTTTTTAAAAAAATCCCGCAAATATAATTATAGTTGGTAGTTGGTTGCTAATTAATTTGGCGGTTCTCAAACTATCAAGCTTTTGTCAAAAGATAGATGACCGAGGTTTTAGATTTTTTGTACCTGATTTAATTATGGATGAAGTTCATTAACCGGCACCTTTGCTTTCCGTATTATTTGAACATCAGTCAATTGCCCAAATTACTGGCGCTAATTAAATAACTACCGAAGGGTGAGTGGAAAACCTAAAAAAAGGAAATCTATTATCTAATATCTTACGTCAAAAACTTGGTCCAACTACAAAGTACCAATTTCTTATTTTAAGATTACTAATTTTTCAAAATCGCTTTGCCCTTCCAGGGTGATATTCCCCGTATTGACGCTCCTGACTTTTACCTTGTACAGGTAAATTCCCTTTGCAAGGGGGTCGCCATAATCATCCCTGCCGTCCCATCTAAGGCAATTTTCTCTACTCAAACGGTCACCTTCAGAAAATATTCTTTCCTCGAGTGTTTTTACCAATCTTCCTGAAACCGTGTAAATATGGATTAAAACATCCAGTTCCTGTCCGTGGAAATTATGCTCAAACATAAAGCAGGTGGAGGTAGTGAATGGGTTCGGATAATTCAGCACCTGCTTGAGGGCCAGTTCTTCAGAACTGGCAACAATAAACTCGGTGAATCCCTCTGAAGAATTATTGGCTATATCCCAGGCGGTAATTTTTACTTCGTGCCTTCCTTCCGCCAATTTGGAGAGGGGAAAACGGGCTTCGCCCTTTGTAAAATCATCGAGGGCTGCTTCGTAAAAATCGTTGAGGATAAAGGTGTTCTTAGAATCTTTGTCCAAAATGCCCGATAGGTCGTGCCCGATGCTGTTCCCAATTACGTTGATGCCGTTGTCGTCTTCCAATTTCACCAGCAGGACCGGGTTCTCGTTGGTGATGCCACCGAAGACAAAGTCCTCCGAATTCAAAAATACATCCACCTTCGGTCCTTTGTCATCTGCCACGGCATTCGGGTCGGTACCGCCGACGGTAAAGCCTTCAAAACTGCCGGAGGCATCTTCCAACTGCGTCAGGTCGGAGGCGTAATAGCTAATCTTTCCTTTTCCAAATTGATAATTGATGTCTTTTGGCACGACAAAAGTGAATTGGAATGCTCCGTTTTTAACGCTGGCCCTTCCTTTGAAAAGAATGTTTTTTTGCAAAAAGAAAGAAAAAATGGGGCTGTCACTGTCTTGTCCCAAGGTTTGAACGGTCACTTTTTTATCAAAAATGGTGGGGAATATCGTTCCGTTAAAAGTGTTCACCCGGTTGCCAAAATCGTCCTGAATTTCTCCTTCGACCGACACCTTCTGCAAAGCTTTGATGGTATCGAGGGAAGTATTTTGGACTACCTCTCCATTTATTTTTGTCGTGGCAATGGAATAATTTGGCAGCGCCAATCGCATCGACGGGTCGCCGAGGAGGAGGAATTTTCTGGAATTTTGAAGGCTGGCACCACTTTGATTTTTCGCTACCCGCAGCACTTCTCCAATGGGGGGAATTTTATTGTCAAATTTAAAAAATAAGGTATCGATGGCTGCCCGGGTAAGTCGCTTATTTGAGCTGGCATACACCGACCTGACCGTGGTGAACAAGGCAATCGCCCCTCCTCTTTTGTTCAGCAAAACTTCTTCTCCCGCCGTTGTAAACCCAGGGTCGTCAAAACCCGAAAAGGAACAGGTGGCAGTAATAAAAATGGGAAGTTTGTCCTTGTTTTCCCAAGCGAGAATGTCGTTGATTTTCAAAATCCGTTCTTGTGCCCAGCCTTTTGACCCCCCGTGACCGAGATAGGTAACCGCCAACACACCTTTAAACATGTCACTATTCAAGGCATCGGTTGCAAGAGGTACGCGAGTCCCTCCTGGGGTAGAAATCTGCGGGAACGCATCGATGTAGATTTTATCGATGTTCAGATTTTTGTTCTTTCCACCTATCCTTTCTGCAATCTCATCCGAGTCGCCGGTGTGCCTATTATTGTCTTGGTCATCCCCCACAAAAACGATGCGGTTGCGCCAATCGCCCAAAGTGACCGGGTTGGTGTCGTAATTGACAATTTTGTTGACGACATCCTCTGCTTCCTGCGCCGTTTTCACCGGCAACCTTCCAACCGCGATATCCAAAGATCCGCTCTCAATATTGCCACCTTCCCCCTCGTTGAGAAGTGCGAAATAATCATCGGAAGGATAAGATTGTATGGGCGACAATGTACGGACGGTTTCGAACGCGGGAATGAAATCGTTTCCTTGTTTATTCAAATTTCGGAGGTCGTAAGAGCCATCCCCAAAGAGCAGTAGATATTTGAATTGGTCGGTTCGGTCAAACAATAATTTGGCAAAATCGCGAACGGCGGTGACATCTTTTCGCCCCGATGAAAATTCATTGAACAATTGGTCAATATCAACCAAAACAACGCTGATGTCGTCTAAATTGGCTCGGTGCTGCGCCAATCGCATGGCTTGTTCTGAAAATTCCTTGTTATAAATAATGACAAAATCGACACCATCGATGCCGTGGATGTTTTGATTTTCGATTTTACCCCCTGCTTCTGCCCCAAAGAAACTTCCCGTTTCATTGAAAGCAATAAATTCTTTGGGTCGCTCCTCGTTTTGAGTTTCTGCACTAAACGAAAGTTCCGTTCCGGAAATATTGATTTCCTGCTGCACCGGGTCCAGGGGGTCGCTAATGTCCCAAATGACGACATTAGCCGGAACACTGGAAAGTTGGAAGGTGCTGACCGCTTGGTACATGCTTGCGGTGTCTCTGAAAGCAAATTGATCGCCAGCCATTATCAATTTCCTTTTGAAATTCAATTCGATGTAGTCCAGCCAGGCTTGATTGTTGCTGCTGGCACCGGACTTACGGAAAGTCACCGCGATGTTAAATTTCCCATTGGCAGAATTAAATTCGCTGTTAATGGAACGAGTGTTGGCGTAGGGATCAGTTGCGCCACCCTTGGTAGTAGAAAAATTATCTGTTTTGAAGGTCGTTCCGTTGGCAACAACTTCCATCCAACCTGCGCTGCCGTTGAAGATGCGACCGGCAAAAGAAGCGGTAATTTTTACGGGCGAATTCGGCACAATATCTGGAAAGTCGAATTGGTCGTCATAGATGTTGGGGGTGGTCTGCAATTTGAATAAATCGCCGTACCACTTTCGCCCCGACCCCTGCCCCTGCGACCAATCGTGCAGGAGGTTCACCCTGTCCTCTTCAAAGCGGGCGCGTTCGTCGAAGGTAGTGGTGGTGAACGTGCTGCCGGAAGCGGAGGCTTTGGAACTAATGCGCTTTCCTGTGCCTGCGCTAATTTTGATAAAATAGTAATTTTTGGTGTCGTGGAAATTCTCCGGATGGTTGAATTCACCTTTGGTTTTGTTGTAAAACCATTTGGAGGCTCCTTCTCCATAGAAAAGGATGTAATCCCCCGAATCAAAATTTCCGTCTTCTTCTCCCACCACCTGAATGGCATTTTCCACGAGGTCATCGTAGCGAAAGGCGGATACGGGTTCGGGCAGCATGCCACCACCATTGCCGTACAATTTGATGGTTTTGGGATCAATATCTCCGATGGGAATGCCCAGTTCATCTTTCAAAAAAGAAAAATCGAGCTTGTGCACCCCCGTTTCCGTAACCGCAAATTTGTAAATGTCCCCATCACTCAACACGGAGGTAAAGGTGCCGCCCCCGCGATAAGAAATTTCGGGCAAGGGGGTGAAAGAAATTCTCAATTCAAAAGACACCACTCGTTCAAAACCCTTCCCGGACACCTTGCGGATGGGGATGAACCTCAGGTTTCCGAAATACTTCCGTCTGTCTTTATCCACGGTGGTAATAAAGTGGAGGCGGTCGGACAAAACAGCATCGTCCGGCGAAGGGGTTTTGTCAAAGGCTTCGTATTGAACGTTTACTATTTCAACACTCAGCCTGCCGTTGGAATTCACGGGAAATCGCTCCGAGAAATAAGGCAAGGAGGGATGGTCGGCATCATACACAGCGCCCTCAAATTGCCAGATTTCAAAAGACTCACTACCTTCAGCCGAGTGAATGACGGGCTTCTCTTCCCAACTCAGTGTTTTCTTAATTGTTGTCGGAGGAGTTGCAAAAGCGGTGGTTAAAGATGCAAATAAGAGCAAACAAGTCAACAATTTCTTCATATCTTGCGATTTATAGGGGATGCTTTTCATGTTTGTGATTTGTAAGATTGTCAAAACCAACCTTAACAATTTTAAGCCTTTTAAAAACGTTAAGCCATAGCCGGTATTGTTTACTATATTTTGGGAGATTTTTTTAACGTTCAAAATGTCGGAGAAAAGAAGTTTTACAAATTCTGGTTCTAGAGTTTTTGCGTTGGAATGCGAAGGTAACATTTTTAAATTCCACCCTAAACCCCAACCACCTCAAACCTATTCGTCTTCCGATTTTCGGAACAACAATTCCAGGTCAATGTTAAGACAAATACTATGTTTACTACTCTTGGCAGCCTTTGCTGTTGACGGGAACGCGCAAGACCCTATCTTCAGTCAGTTTTATTCCGCCCCCCTGATGCTCAACCCCGCCTTTGCCGGCAACACCTATGAGCCGAGAATAGCCATGAATTACCGCAACCAATTCCCCGCAGTGGTGGACGGTTCAACCGCCTTTGCGACCTACGCCGTTTCTTACGAACAATTTGTTCCAAGTCTCAACAGCGGCGTTGGGCTATTAATCAAAACGGACAACGCCGGAGGTGGGCTATATAAAACCACAAAAGTAGGGTTCACTTATGCCTACCGGGTGCAGTTGAACGACAATTTCAATGTTAAAATTGGGGTCGAAGCAGGCTTTCGCCAAATCAATCTGGACTACAACAAACTCGTTTTCTTCGACCAACTCAACCCCCTGACCGGTTCGGTTGATCCTTCAGGCAACCCGAACCCTTCCAATGAAATTCCCCCCGATGCTACAAACACCACAAATTTTGATGTGGGTGCCGGAATACTGGTTTACAACAGCGTTTTTTACGGTGGCATTTCCATCAAACACCTCAATACGCCCAATGAAAACCTGTTAAATATCAATAACGGAATTAGCGACGGATTATCTATGCGGGTGTCGGTTCACGGAGGCGCCCAATTCACCCTCCGGGAGGGCAATAATAGGCACCCCTCCACGTTTATCTCCCCAAATATTCTCGTTGTGAAACAAGGCAATCAAGGGCAGGTCAACGCCGGGGCCTATATTAGTTGGAGGTCTGTATTTTTCGGAGGTTGGTTCCGCTACGCCTATTCGAACTCGGATGCCATCATAGGTTTAATTGGCTATCAGTGGGATATTTTCAAGCTGGGGTACAGCTACGACGCAACCGTTTCGTCCCTATCCTCGGCCCCTTCCGGCGGCGCCCATGAAATTTCGTTGGTGCTCAATTTTGACAACAGTGCCCGCCTGAAGGCAAAAAGACACGCAGAACGATACAATGATTGCTTTAAAATATTCAGATAAAAGGCAGATGGGAAAACCAGTTAAATTTTCTCTTTTTAACGACCAATATTTCGAAAATAATAGCGTTTCAAAACCGATAAATAGCCACAATACTGCATTTGCAAAAAAACGCCGAACACCTAAGCACCCTACTTTGAACGAATTATCTATATTTGCTGTCCATTTTTGACCAGCCTTTTGAAATAAAATATCTTGCAAAAGTCTGGCTTTATAAAAAACCTGAAAAATAAGAGATGAAAAATTTGTTGAAATTTAGTTCCTCAATTTTCTTGGCTTTACTCCTCTTTAGTTCCTGCGGTAAAAAAGAGCAATCCGCTGCAACCGGCTGGAATTACAATGATGCCAAATGGGGGGGCTTTGAAAAAAAGGATTTCCCCGGTCAACCAACAGGTCCGAATCTAGTCTTGATCGAGGGTGGCACCTTTACAATGGGATTGATAGATCAAGACATTACCTACGATTGGAATGCCATCCCTCGCCGTGTGACGATTTCTTCTTTTTATATGGATGAAACGGAGGTTGCAAACATTGACTACCGGGAATATTTGTTTTGGCTGCGAAGGGTCTATGGAGAATCGTACCCTGAAGTTTATTTGAATGCCTTGCCCGATACCCTCGTGTGGCGGGAAGAATTGGCTTACAATGAGCCTTTGGTAGAGACATACTTCCGCTATCCCTCCTACAATGATTATCCCGTTGTCGGTGTAAATTGGTTGCAAGCCAACGATTATTCCCGCTGGCGAACCGACCGGGTCAATGAAATGATTTTAATCAAAAAAGGCATTCTCAACCCCAATACCGAACAAAAAGACGAGGACAACTTCAACACCGAAGCCTATTTGGCCGGTCAATATCAGGGTGATGTGCGGAAAAATTTGAAAGACCTCAACACCGGTGGTGAGCGTCCCGCTCGATTTGAAGATGGCATCCTGTTGCCTTCCTACCGCTTGCCAACCGAAGCAGAATGGGAATATGCCGCCTTGGCGCTTTTGGGAAATTTAGTATCCGAAAAAGACGAACGCATTGACGAACGCAGAATATACCCATGGAAAGGCAGCTCCGTCCGGTATCAAAAACGCAACAAATATCAGGGCGAATTATTGGCTAACTTTAAAAGGGGAAGAGGTGATTACATGGGTATTGCCGGAAAATTGAACGATAAAGCCCATATCACTGCCCCCGTACGGTCTTATTTGCCAAACGATTTTGGTTTGTACAATATGGCAGGAAACGTCAACGAATGGACGATGGATATTTACCGCCCATTAACCAGTATTACCATATCAGATGAAGAAGAACAGGATTTGAACCCTTTCCGGGGGAATAAATTCAAAACCAAGATATTGGATGAAGACGGAAAAGCTATCGAAAAAGACAGTTTAGGACGTCTTCGCTATCGGATGGTTCAGGATGATGAAGTTGCCAACAGAGAAAACTACAAAGTGGGACAACCCTACAACTTCCTCGATGGAGACAAACAGTCTGAAGCCTTCTACGATTATGGAAAAACGACCTTGATAAGTGATAAAGCCCGAGTCATTAAGGGAGGTTCCTGGCAAGACCGCGCTTATTGGCTGTCGCCCGGAACCCGGCGCTTCAGAGAGGAGGATAAATCCTATCGAGACCTTGGTTTTCGCTGTGCTATGACGCGAACCGGAGGACCTTCCGGCAACCAAGAGGCAGGCGGACTTACTTTCAAAACCAGGAAATCCAGAAAGAAAAGAAGATATAAATAATTATAGAAACGATGCTGAAATAATTCTTCAAAAAAGTCTTCACATTCCAAAATGTAGCGAATGTGAAGACTTTTTTGTTTTGAAACTTCCAACCTGTACAATACCGATGAAGCACATCCACCTCGACAACAACCACCGCAAAAAGCACTTTGAGTTTTTCAAAAAAATGAACCACCCGCATTTTAACATTTGTGCGAATGTCAATATCTCCGCTGTACTCCCCTTTTTAAAGAAAAACGCATTGCCGTTTACCCCTACCCTTGTTTTTTTAGTTGCGAAAACCGCCAATTTGATTCCCGAATTTCGCCAACGCATCCGGGAAGACGGAATAGTGGAGCACGAATTGGTGCATCCCTCCTTCACCGTATTGACCGAAGTCGCCGATGTCTTTAGCTTTTGCGAAGTACCCTTTCAGAAAGATTTCAAATCCTTCGTCGAGCAAGCCTCTATCCAAATTGCCAAAAGGAAGGAGTATCCTTCTTTAGAGGACGCGGAAGGACGGGACGATTATCTATTTTTATCTTCTATTCCCTGGGTTTCCTTTACCTCTTTTCAACACGCCATGGCGTATCATCCTTCCGATTCAGTTCCAAGAATTGCCTGGGGAAAATATTTTGAAGAAAACGAAGTGGTAAAATTACCCATTTCCGTACAAGTCCATCACGCGCTCGTCGACGGCAGACATGTGGGACATTTTTTTCAAAAGATTCAGGAATTGGTTCAATTCCCAGAACAATTATTGCTCTGATAATTCTCCTTCCTTCCACTATGCTACCCTTTTGAATGCCAAAAAAGAGGTATCTACAAAAAACAGATACCTCCAAAATTAATCAAATGAGAAATTTTCAGTTTTCTTGAATCTTTATGCCTCAAGAGCAAAGGCTCTTTTATCTTTGTTTTAGAAAACGCAGAATTAGCAGATTCATGCAGCGCGTGGCAAATTATCCCTTGATTGTTTTTGGAAAATCAAAAATCAGGAACGCTCTTTCGTTGGGCAAACTCAAGTTTATATTTTCCAGTCGAAGGGTGATTCGGAGGGGGCAGCATACGAGCTTCCCCTACTAAAAACACAAAAAAAGCGGCA
>CAZJYF010000053.1:0-2396 GCA_964549665.1 uncultured Saprospiraceae bacterium | reverse complement strand
ATTCGGAGGGGGCAGCATACGAGCTTCCCCTACTAAAAACACAAAAAAAGCGGCACTACGGGAGGCCGCTTTTGCTTATTATCAAAAAAGATATCACCTGTCAATTCATTTTGCAATTGTTCCAATTTTGTCCAGTTTCCTACATCATCTAATTTAGTGTGTTAAAGCCATGATTTCAGATTGCACAACCGGATTCGATTTACTGAATTCGCCAAAACTTGGAATAACTGTTCCATTATGACTCTTGAAAAAACCATTAAAATTGGCTGCCCACCGAATGCAGGTTTTCGGACTTAAGTCCTCAGTTACTTTTTCAAGTAGCCCTTTCCAGCTTTGGAAATTACCTTTTTCCGGTTAGTCGTTTTCCCTTTCGCTCCTTTGGAGGGAACATCGAGAATTTTCTCAACGAAAACGACGGAATTCTCCACACCATAAGGTGTCGGCTGATAATCGTCGGCAGCCCAATCATTCTCCCAGATTTGATTGTTTGCCAGATAACGAAATTGGTATTCTCTGCCGGGTTCTAATTCAATCACCGCCTTGAAATCTTGCTTAGTAGCTTTCATGGGAAAGCCATTTTCCCATTTCCAGTCGTTAAATTCGCCGAGCACCCTGACTTCTGTGGCATTATTGACGGCTTTTTTGGGAAGGCTAAAGGTAACCTTGCACAGAGATTTGCTTTTTAAAAATTGTTTCTTCAGCATAGCAAAATAAATTAGTTTGGTTTATAAATGGTGAAAAAATAAACTCGTCATAAGGACGGGCTTATTATTTCGCCACAACTTAGAAATGAGGAAAAAAAAATAAACACTTTTGATTGCCATCCGTCATGAATTCTCCTATAACGGGTATCGCTTTCTGCTCCAATTTTCCCTTGGCATTTAATCCTTTATGTTACTTAAAGCCAATTTTAAAAGCAATCCTGGTTTCAAAATAACGGATTTGGAATGACCACAAATTTTACTCGAAAAATTCAATCTATTTTGACCCTATTTCGAAACGCCAACCTGTTTAATAAATCGAAAATATTCGACAAAAGCTCCTGTTAAAATGGATTGGGAAAAGCTCTAAACTCTTCCAAATTTCACCCCTTTTGTTAAAAGAGGCGCAAAGGTAAGGCAATATTATTTTTAAGTCAAGCCATTTTTAAAAGGACGCCAAAAGGCATTTTCACAAATATTATTACTGGAGTTTTAGCAGGTAAAAGGCACTGAAGTGAAACAAAATTCTGGATTTCGACCCTGACAAAATCAAGAATTTTGATATTCTGGAAGAAATTTTGCTGCGGAGTTAACTTTAGCAATGGTAGGCTTTGCCATCAGAAAAACTTTGCAGCACAAAGGAATTTTTGAAAAAATGGCGCTTTCAATTCCACCTTTTATCAACCCCTATCCATCAATCACCGAATTGGTTTGGGTATTGGAAGCGTAATAATGCTAGTTTCCCGATTAGCCCATACCCAATCGCCTCCACCCTGCCCTTCTTCTCTCCGAGGCATCAGTAATTGAAAGTCCAATAATCATCAAGTATATCAAATTCGGACAATCAAACCTCAAAATTTCCCCTGCCGAAAAAGTCAAAAATTAATTTTTCGCTGCCAATGGATTTTCTTTAGGTAGAATAATGAAATTCTATCTTCCCAATGCTGGCATTCCAATTTCAAATGAACTATTTTTGCGCCTTATTTTTTAAGTCAAGATATACCCTACTGTCGTTCACAGGATCCACAAATTTTTTCTCAAAAGATTTAAAAAAAATGAAAAAGCACAACTTCTTTGCCGGACCGGCCATTTTGCCGGAAAGTGTTTTAAAACAATCAGCTCGAGCTGCTGAAGAATTGGACGGCGTGGGTTTGTCCATCCTCGAGATTTCACACCGCAGCCCGGAATTTGTCACGGTACTGGAAGAAGCCGGGGATTTAGTTAAGGAATTGCTGGGACTGACCGATGAGTACGCCGTGCTTTTCCTAACAGGAGGAGCTAGCTCCCAATTTTTTATGACCGCCATGAACCTCCTAAATGAGGACGAAACAGCGGCTTATGTGGACACTGGAAGTTGGTCGTCGAAAGCCATCAAGGAGGCCAAAAAAATTGGCAACATCGAGGTGCTTGCCTCCGGAAAGGAAACGAATTACTGCCGTATTCCCAAAGGGTTCAAAGTTCCCGAAAAGGCCAAATATCTACACCTGACGAGCAACAACACCATTTTCGGAACCCAGTATCATAGCTGGCCAAAAACGGAGGTACCCTTCGTTTGCGATATGTCTTCCGATATTTTCAGTCGGCCCCTCGATACCGGCCGTTTTGGCGTTATTTACGCTGGGGCACAAAAGAATTTAGGCCCCGCAGGACTGACCCTGGTAATTGTTCGAAAAGAATTGACGGGCAAGGTCAATC
>CAZJYF010000052.1:0-13115 GCA_964549665.1 uncultured Saprospiraceae bacterium | reverse complement strand
TTCTTTTCTGCCCCAAAAGCTGCCCGTGCGGATTTCCAATCCACACGAGCTTAATTTTAGAAGATGCGGCGAAAGCGGGGATCCAACCCAAAATATAAGCGATTTGCGGAAATTGAAAATGGTGATGAAGGGAGGATAGGAAAGTCGGTTTTGTTGCGATAAACATTTAGACCTTGTTGCAGCCAAAAAATCAACTCCTCAAAAAATTAAACCTGATTCAAAATTCACAGTTGGTATTATGACTTGTCTAAACTATTGTAGCCGAAATTCATCGGCTGCAATAAAGGAATAAAAAATGAATAGAATCAAAAATCACGATGTTCAAAGTGTGAATATTCAGGCATCGCCAGAAAAAGTATTCGATTACATTGCCAATCCGAAAAACTTACCAAAATGGACAGGTGCATTTAAAGAAGCTGATGAAAAATCAGCATTATTAGTAACTCCAAACGGAGTACTTAAAATTGGTTTAGCAACAAAGACAAACAAGGAATTAGGAACAATTGATTGGCATATGACAATGCCGGACGGAAGTGTTGGGGTTGCATATTCAAGAGTTGTTGTAAATTCGGACGGTAATGCGATTTACTCTTTTATTTTACTTGCACCACCAGCAGCAATTGAAGAAGTTGAGGGAGCATTGCTCCAACAAATGGTAATCCTGAAAAAAGAATTAAAAAACCTGCAAACTATTTTAGGAGAATAAAACAATCAAATAGGTTTGGTTTCCCCTGTCCTCTTTTACTAAAATCAAAATGAGAGAAAAAGAGCTAATAAAATCTTGTTTAGAAGGCAACAAACATGGTTTAGTGGAATTGATTAATTCAATTCAAGGTTTAATTTATAATTTATCGCTTCGGTTTCTGTGGAACAAAATGGATGCAGAAGATGCAACTCAGGATATTCTAATTAAAATTATCACCAATTTAAGCAAGTTTGACGGACGATGTAAATTTAGCACTTGGTCATATCGAGTTGCTTCAAATCATCTTCTTAATCTTAAAAGGACGACACTGGAAAAAACCTTTACCACCTTCGACATTTTTGGAGATGATTTGAATCCAGTAAAAGAACCAATAAACTATGCGTTGCCCGATAGAGACCTTTTAGAAAAGGAAATGAAAACAGGTTGCACTTTGGCAATGCTACAATGTTTAGATAGAAATTTACGAATAGCCTTTATTCTTGGAACCGTTTTTAAATTAAACAGCAATGTTGCGTCAAGTATAACCGAAACAACGCCAGAAAACTTTAGAAAACGTCTTGAATTATCAAGAAAATTAATTGGCGGATTTTTAAATTCCTATTGTGGAATTTATAATCCACACAATAATTGCCGTTGTAACAAGAGAATTCATAAAGCAATTAAAAATGGACGCATCAAAAAAACTAATCTAAATTTTGCCAACAAAATAGAAACCTACAATGAAGAAATGGAAGAATTGCATTCACTTTCAGGCATTTACCAGAACCATGGAGACATGAAAAGTAGTACCAACTTTGTAGGCAAATTATCCAAACTTTTAAAAGCTAAAAAGATTATTAATGAGAATTAGGCTGTCTGAGACTGTTACAAAATCTGTGTTGGATGCGTCAAAAGTAATACTCGAAGAAACCTACAACTCATATTCTCACCGTTTCCAGGTCACCCTCTCGCCTCAATCCTTCACTTTCTTCACCAACTTTGATGTTCTAAGTCTCAAGACTTAGAACACCTATCATTCACGTCTCAGACGTGGGTAATATTTGGTGCCAAGTCTGGAGACTTGACACATCAAGCGATATTTAGAAAATGCTTTTTATCTTGGTTCCCTGTGGATGCACAACACCTCAAAATACAGGACTCCTGTCCTGAAGAAACAATGATACCCGATTTGAGAAAGCTGCTTATCCTAAATTTTGGTAGGAATTTTAGCGGAGTCAATATTGAGCAGTATCGAAAGACTTCCGCCTCAATCCTTCGCCTTGCCCATCAACTGGCCAACCACCTCGGGGTGGGCATTCAAAAAACGATGGAAATGAGTTCTACTGGCGATAAAGCTGATTTTCTTGCCAAAGTGTCCGGGCACTTTAAAACGGATGAGGACGGTGTGGAAGAGTAAATAATCCTTTTCCAGTATTTTTTCAATATTGTGGTAGGGATACCGGTAGTGCTTGAAATAATTGGTGATATAAACGAATTGGTCATCCATCTCCACCCTTTTCAACCGCATCACAGACCAATAAAGCAGGGCTACTCCCAACAGAAAAAAAACAAGGATGCCGATTTTAAAAGGGCCGGCAGGAAAAGCGCCGATAAATTGTACATCCGACATCCAAAAAGCGCCGGTAAGCGCTCCGAAAAAAACAATCCAAAAAATGGGGAGGAACAGTTTGAAAAATAAAGTTAGGTTCGTGGATACCCGCTGCATACTTGTCGCTTTTGGGTGCAAAATTAAGGAAGGGAAGGCAGGAAATAAGTTTTGTTCATTAAATTTCACTAGTAGAATAAAGTGAAATCAAGGATTATAAACTGATTCTGGCTTTCCAATTTTCGGAATCTCTGCTAGTGTGAAATATAGCAAGGATTAAAACCTCACCATCCATAGGATAATAAACAATCACAAAAGGAAACTTGTTAAACACGGCTTGCCTGCATTCCCCTGCCACCCTGCCAAATAGGAGAGGATTTTTTATTATTTGCCTTCTTGTCTCCTGGTATTCTTTAAAAACCTGGAAGCAAGAATTTTTCCTCCTTCCTTGAAATACCAGGCTACCGCTTCATTCAACTCGACGGAAGCTTTGTGGTGTAAATTATACTTCAAGACCATACTTGGATATAAGTTCTTCCTCAGTTTCCAAGCCTGATACACAAACCGAGGGATTTTCCTTCACCTCTCTCAATCGCAGCTTGATTTCTGATTTTTGCGCTGGACTTAAGGTAGATTCTACTTCCCTATCCTTGAGCGTTTGGACAATAAACTGAATGAATTCGAGCATTTCCACCCGCCCCAGCTTTACAGCTTCTGATTTTAGAACATCAAGTGTCATGTGAATATCTTTTTTTAGTTCAATTACAAGTATAACACTATAATCCGAGTTGTCCAAATTTACAAAAATCGGTCGTATTCATTAGGGATTTTTTTACTCATCTCAACTAATTGCATGAGAAGTCAGGCGGCATTTCACTTTCAAAATCTGTCGAATTTCTTCCAAATCCACTTCGTAGGGTTTGTAAACGACGCTATTATCCGAGATGAGTCGCAATTGGTTTTCTTCCTTGACTTGCTGAATCCGTTTGGCAACCACTACGTCGGTAACAACAACGTACACGTGATTGTCCCGCAAGGGGTCGCCCCGTTCAAGAGGGTCACAGACGACGATGTCGCCGTTGGTTATGGTGGGCATCATGCTGTCCCCGCTAATCTCAAAAGCGATTAATTTCCCTTCAAAATTGGGGATGGAGAATTTGGGCAATTCCGCCATCCATTCTGAATCCTGATGTTCAAGAGCGTAGCCGGCCACGGCCCTGTTGGGGACGAGGGTTATGTTTTGCCGGCCGGCAAAATTGCGTAGGCCCAATGATTTGGTGGGGATTTCCCCAAAGGAGGGAACACCGCCCAAAAACATTTCATCGCTGATGCCAAAAAGGTAATTGGCATTGAGACCGTAAGTGTCAAACAATTTGTTCAATTGGTCGACGGTGATATTGCGTTGACCTTTCAAAATACTGTTGATGACGTGGTTGTAGGTACTCAGTTTTTTGGCAATGTCCGATTTCCCTTTAATTAAATTTAATTTTTCCAATTCAGAAAAAACAAATTTAAAGCGCTGATTGACAATGTTTTCCGAAAAACTTCCCATTATTAAATATTTTTGTTTTAAAAAAGTTTGCTTTTTAAAACTTTTTGTTTTTATATTTGCAACCTAACCATATTATAAACACATAAACCTTCAATTAAAAACCTAAAGTTACAAAAACTTTGCTAAAACTAACGAAAATGAAAACGCAACAATCAAAAGGTTTTCTGTTATTCGATAGGGAGACCTACCCTGATTCTTATTTTTCAAAAGGGATTACCATTCAAAAAAGTCATCCGAAAAATGGGGATCCTTTCTGGATGGTTGTCAAGATTTTAAAAACCATCAGTTTAGGTTTTTCAAAACTTTTTGTTGCATTTATACTCCCAATAAGCAAGGGGGTCAGGGCTAACCTTGGCCAATCCATTCGAATGCCTTGGTTCAAAATCGGCTTTCTTGCCCTCGCGTCATTTATCGTTCTTCGAAAAGACATCTCTTTTCAAGTCAAGATGAAATCCCCTTTCGCTCCCACTTCGGCTGCGGCAAAAAAGGAAGAATTTCCGCTAAGCGGGAATACCGTCCAAAACAGCTTTCTAGGTGGCAATCTTACCAAAACAGTTTCGCTGGAAACCAAAAAAGCAGACCCCTTCATGGCTCTTGCCGCTGATGATCCAAAAACAAGGCGCTACAAATCCTACATCCGCCGCTTTCGGAAAGTGGCCAAGGCGGAGAGCAAAAAATTCGGTATTCCGGCGAGTATAAAAATGGCGCAGGCGTTGGTGGAAAGCGACGCCGGTCAAAGTAAACTTTCAAAAAGAAACAACAACCATTTTGGAATCAAATGCTTCTCCCGTCGATGCAAAAAGGGGCATTGCAGCAACTTTAGCGACGACCACCACAAGGATTTTTTCAGAATTTACGACAGTGCGTGGGAAAGTTGGCGCGCACACAGCAAGATGATTGTCAGCGGAAAATACAAGGACTTACTGAAATACCACAACGACTACCGAAAATGGGCAACCGGACTCAAATCCAAGGGATATGCTACCAGCCCTAATTATGCGGAGACGTTGATAAACACTATTGAAACCTATCATTTGCAAGTTCTGGATGAGTAAATCATTTCAGAAAATGTAATACCTGAAATTCATTGACCTATTGACTTATTGACTTATTGACTTATTGACCATTTTAACAATCCCCCCCCTATTATGCAAAAATTTATTTTAACCGCGTTTTTCCTACTGGTCATGGCAAGTTTCCTTTTGGAATCACCTAGCCCAACGCGTTTACAGGAAGAAAATTCAGTGCAACCAAGACAGCAAAACCCAAATCCCATTTTGGCGGGTGAAGCGGGCAATTTAAAAGAAACTTCTGTAGAGGTTTCCACCAAAAGAAGGGAAGACAACAATGCCTTTTTAGCTAATAGTTCAGGGAAAATGGAACCCCAAAAAACATCCCTGGCTGCAAAACCTTTTGGAAAACGGAAATCACCTTTCTGAAAAACCAAATGACCCCAATTGACCAAATTTTTTCCAACTGCCTACCACATTAGTTCCCTATTTTCTCTTCCGGCAGCAATTGGAAAGAGATTAGTAGTTTTCTCCTGTATGTTCTGGGTACGACCGCCTTTCAAATGTGGGGAAGCGCGGTCTTTTTCATATTAAATTAATTTGGCATCTATTTTGCTATCACAATTAGGTCATTGACACCAAAACCCAATCGTTACCGGAACATCTTTTTTTGTTAGTGAATGTAAACATACGTTTTTGAGAAAGCGGACAAACATTCACTCCGTCCCGAAGCTAATTTACCCCCTGGCTTCGGGATTTTTTATGGCAAGGTTTGAGCGAGAGTCGAAGAAGGCTCAGCCTTTGCTAAAGGTGGCAAAGATGCGTTCGAAAACGGGGGTATTCGTCAATCGATTTACTTCGACATCCAAGCGAACGTCAAACTGAAAGTTGTTCAGCCGAATGCTTTCGATGCAGCCCTTTTCGATAAAAAAAGTCCCGATTTCGGAAGAACAATCTACCCCGCATTGCAATTCGGCAAAGGCATTGACTGACCGCAGGTCTTGTGCTTCCACCATCAAGGAATCAACGAGGGGGTCCATTTCAAAATAGACCGCCCGGAAAATGGTGTCGGTATTGGTAGGACTCGGTGGCAGAATCTGCTGAAATCGAAAGACGCGTTCATTGCCCGAAACAATAACTGCGGAACGGACTTTACCAGCCTCTTCGATAAAATTGAGTCGGGAATCTTCAAAAAAAGTAAAAGAACAAGTGCCTCCGGTTTCGCAAGCAGCGGTCAATAGGGGGGTGGTACCTTCAAAACAAACCTTAACGGAAGGCATATCGGGATTGTCTGATCCTAGGCTGCAGTTGACAATTATTACCGCCAAAGCCAGGTAAAAAATGATGCGTAATTTTTTCATGTTGTAAAAACGTCAAAAATTGAGAAATTCTTAAAAAGTTTTTTGGCAAAATTAATTAATCCTCTGCTATGCCAATGGTATAGAGCTTACTATAAGGCCAGAAACTCGCCTTCTGAAAGTCAATTCCGCCGGGGATTTGGTTTTTTTCTAGCAAGGTTCTTGTAGTAGCTACTCCGTTCTTTGACTATTTTAATTTACCCGAACTATGGCGAAGGTAGTACGACTTCTATTGATGCTCCCCCCCCTTTTTTTCCACTTTTTTTCCACTGCTCAACTCGAAGGTAAAATCCAATTACTGGCTGACAAAAACACTTATCAGGTATCCATTATCCCGTCGGTAAATTGGTCACCACCTGAAAGCACGAGTAGCAGCGCGCAAATTACTCTGAGGGCACCTACCGGTTCTGTTTCCATAACGAATTTCCAAAGCCAGACTGGAATCTGGACACCCCAAGCACCTATTATCTCTCCGGCGGAAGCGCCCGGATTTGATTACGTCAGTTTCAATTTAAGCCTTCCCCTGACTGGTTTGGATTACATCTCGGGGGAGGAAATGGTTTTATTTACTTTTGAAAATAGCAATGGCTGCGTGGAATTTGAATTGATTGATAACCAAAATGATCCTTTTTTGCCACCCAATTCCCTGAGCATTAACATTGGGCATCAATTTACGGTGGTGGCTTCCGGATTGGGACAGAACGCCTACGCAGGCAATACATCTCAATTTAAGACCAGTTGTACCTTCCCACTTTTGTTCAACGCAACGGTGGCATTAGATTCCCTTCTCTGCAAAGGCGACAAAACTTCCATAAGCATCCAGGTAATTGGCGGCACTGCGCCCTATGATATAGTCTGGCAAAACGCTTCCTTGGATCTGGGGGGAACGACGCAAATAACTGATTTTGAGGGTAGTACAAACCTGCTAGATATGCTTGCAGGTTCATACGTCCTCCGCATCACAGATAGTCAGGATTCCACCCGCCAATTGGGTCTGAAAATTATTGAACCCGAAGCCATCGCCTTTTCCTTGCAATCATCAGATGCTAGCTGCACGGGTAGTGCCGATGGGCAGGCAGTCGTCATGAATGTCAGCGGAGGAACGGTCTCAAACGGTTATTCCTTCAACTGGGGAGAGTTTCCCAACCAAAATGTTTCCGCCCTTCAAAATATCAACCCCGGAATGTATCACCTGACGGTGACCGACGACAACAATTGCCAAGCTACTGACAGCGTTTTTGTGAATTCCAATGAAGCCATCTCGACAGCTGTTGAGGTGACGAACGTCAGTTGCAACGGTGCCGGCGACGGCGAGGTGAAATTGACGGCCTTTGGTGGGGCGCCGCCTTTCACATTCATTTGGTCGGGAAACGGTCTGACGGGAACCCAGGCATCCATTGCCAACCTGCAGGGAGGGAGATACTTTTTCACCCTGACCGATGCCACGGGGATCTGCCATTTCGCCGACAGCGTTTTGGTCGAAGAACCCCTTCCTATTTCCTTCGATTTGATGACAAAAGTGGAACATTGCGTAGCCAGCGGAGGCGCCACCATCAAGGTGCAAAACGTCACCAACGCCATGGAACCATATGTGGTTTCTCTGGATGGAGAAAACTTTCTTTCCCAATCAATTTTCGAAGTAGAACCTGGTCAATCCTATACTTTGTGGCTTCAGGACGCCAATGGTTGCGAACAAACGAAGGCGGTTTCCCTGCCTGGCAGGCCAATACCACGGCTGTCACTTGAACCTGATTTTTTCATCAAGTTGGGAGATTCGGTCGCCTTAAAACCCCAATTTTTTCCAACAGATTTGAGTCAATTCAACTGGACTCCTTCTGAAGGATTAAGTTGTGCCGATTGTCCGGACCCTATTGCGAAACCTTTGAATACCACCACCTACCACCTCACAGCCACCGACACTTTCGGATGCACCGCCACCCAAAAGCTCACCATTTTTGTGAACAAAAAACGGAATATTTATATCCCAAATGCTTTCAGCCCCAATGCAGATGGCGTGAACGACTTTTTCACCTTTTATACAGGCTTGGGCTATCGCAAAATGATTTCTATGGCAGTTTTCAACCGCTGGGGCTCATTGATATTTCAGGCGCCGGATGGCTTCACGCCAAATATTCCCCAGTTGGGATGGGATGGCAGCTTTAATGGAAAAGAAATGAAAGCCGGCGTCTATCTTTACAGCATCAGCATTGAATTTGTGGACGGCAAAGTGGAACAATTCGGTGGTGAAATACAATTGATACGCTAAAGCACAACTTTTTTTGGCTTTTTTTTTGCAGCCTTAAGAGGTTCTCCCCCTTGTTTTAATCTCCCCCATTATTGATTTCGATTTCCAAGCGAATACCGTTGGTAGTCAGCTGTCTGCAAATTCAAGCTTTTTCATTCTTTGTCAACTGCCAATTCGAAGAAGGAAGAATTGCGATGGCACTAAAAGAAATCATCCCGATAATTTTATTGTAAAAAATTGATATTCAAATCTTTACGACTGAAATATTGATTGAATTCTGTTCGAGAAATTCACAAGAGAACCGTATGAAACCTCTTTTAACGCTAGTGTTGATACTCTGGAGCCATTTTCTTTTCGCTCAGGTAGAATTTAAAGTGGAGTTATTGCCTGCAAGCAATACCTACCAAGTGTCGCTGCGCCCCCAAACGACCTGGACTGCGCCGTTCAATACCACTTCCTCCGCCCAAATCACGATGGTCGTTGTAACAGGCGGATTTCAGGTCGGTTCGGTAACCAGCATCAACGGTTTGTGGAATTTCAACGTGCAGGTGGTGGCCCCGGCCGAAAACCCAGGAGTGGATTACCTCGTTTTTGGCTTGCAAGGAGCCACATCTAATATCCTCTTTCAGCAAGGAGTGGAAGTGCTTCTTTTTAGTTTTGAAAACACGGGAAGTTGCGCTGGCATTTTGGAATTAATTGACAACAATACGGACCCTTTCATGCCGCCGAACTCCCAGAGTGTAAATGTTGGCAACCAAATTTCGGTCATCGGGGCAGGTATTGGCGTAAACGCCTACGTGGGAAACTATGCCGTGGGGGGCGCCAATTGCAGCCCCAGTGGGGATTGCATTACAATTAATGACATTCTCACCACCAACCCTACCAATTGCGGACTGGCCGACGGATCAATCACCCTCGATGCCACCTCAAACAATGGGTTGGGCTTGCAATACAGCATCGATGGGGGCAATAATTGGCAGGGGGGAAACTCTTTTCCCGGTCTGGCTGCAGGGAGTGTTTTCGACGTACAGGTTCGCGACCAGACCGGTATTTGCGTGGTGGAAGCCGGTTTGATTGAATTGGTTTCACCCATTGCCGCGGCCATTACCAATTTGGTGACAACCAACCCCGATTGCGGCGGGTCGAATGGCAGCATCAGCATCACGGAGACGAGTGAAAATGGCGGTGCGTTGGAGTTCAGTATTGACGATGCCACTACTTGGCAGCCAAGCGGAACTTTTACCGCTCTGACCGCCGGCACCTACCCTGTCTGGGTGCGAAATTTGAACAATAACTGCCAGACCAGCGTCGGAAACTTTGTCCTGACGGAAGATTGCAGCGGCCCTTCAGCTTGCCTGATGACCTATGAAATCGAACAACTTCCGGATGGCCGTTTTCAGGCTTCCTTAATACCAGGCATTACCTGGACCTTCCCCAACAACATTACCAGTTCCGCGCAGGTAACGGTCAAAGTACCAACCGGCAGTTTTCAATTTGGCAATTTGACAAATGCCATCCCCAACGTAATTTTCAGTATCAATTCCATCAATTCGGCCCCCATAGAAGACCCCTCCCACGACTATATTTCCGTCGGTCTGGCTTCTTTTGGAACCACCAACATCCTTTATCAAGAAGGTGTAAAAGTACCCTTGTTCACTTTCGAAAATACCGGGAGCTGCACCGGCGACACCATTTCTCTGATGGACAACAATACCGACCCCTTCTTTCCGCCCAACAGCCAAAATGCCAACGTGGGACAACAACTGACAGTTGCGGGATTTGGGGGTGCTGATATGCCCATTTGCAACCGCTATAACAGCACGCCGGATTGCTTGCCCCAAATAGTTGTGGATACGGTTTTTGTCGACCTTTCGGGCTTAACCCAAACGACAACCTGTCTCGCAGATATGCTCCAACTACCCAGCGGAGTTGGAAATGCCAGTAGTTGCGGCGATGGGGCATTCGTAAATGCAACCCTTTCCATCGGTTCGGATTGCGTTGATTTACAAGCGTTGGCACCCTTTAATCAAGCAGACCAGGTCTGCGTTGTACATTGCGATGTAAACGATGCAAGTCTGTGCGACACGACCATCATAATCATCTGTCCGAGAGTAGATGCCGGCCCTGACCTGGAAATTTGCCAGGGCGCAACGGTCCAATTAAGTGTGCTGGGAGGAACGGGCAATTACAATTGGTCGCCTGCTACGGGGCTAAGCTGTTCGAATTGTCCAAATCCACAAGCCTCCCCCGATACAACCACCACCTACATCGTGACAAGCGAGGACGACATCAATTGCTGCACGGAAGATACCATCACCATTCTGGTAAATCCATTGCCCCTGGTAGAATTCCTTTCAAAGAATGCTTGCATGGGAGAAGCGGTGGTTTTCGAAAATGCAACTTCCTCTGTTGAGCCAATAGTTTCCCAGACATGGGATTTCGGGGATAACGGAGCAACTTCAAACGAAGCCAACCCAACCCATCTTTACCCAAACCCCGGAAATTTTGAGGTTTCATTGACCGTGACCGATGGGGCAGGTTGTGAAGCTACTTTTACCGATTCCGTCACTGTTTTCCCAACGGTGGAGGTTAACGTCACCAATTCTTTTACCATTTGTCAAGGAACGGGGGTTCAATTAGAAGCAAGTGGGAACGGGAATCCATTTTGGGCTCCAGCAATTGGATTGGATAACCCAAATAGCTTCAACCCCATGGCCAATCCTTCCCAAACAACCACTTACACCATCACGGTTTCGAATGAGTTCACCTGCAATGCCAGAGATACGGTGACCGTGGAAGTAATCGACCCACCAACGGCTGACTTCAGCATTTCAAATCCAACATGCCTGGATGGAAAGGTCGAAATCAATTTCACCGGCAGTGCCAGCCCTACTGCTCTCCTCAATTGGGAATTAGACGGTGGCACCCTCCTTTTTTCGGACCCAGGCAACGGTGGGCAGCCAGCAGGGGCTATGCTTTATGTTTCCTGGCCGACAGCTGGAGAGAAAATTATCGCGCTTTTGATAGAAGACGGTGGATGTACCGACACAGCCAGCATCGGAATTAACATCACCGTGTTTGACCCGGGGGCTACCCCCTCGGTGCAAGCCGTCTCCTCTTGCGGACAAACGGACGGGGCCATCAGTTTAAGCCTCTCGGGAACAGACGTTTACGCTTTTGAATGGAATGGACCCAACGGCTTCCATTCCACCAACCAAAATATCAGCGGACTGGCCTCGGGCACTTACCATCTTGCCATTAAAGAAGTTAATTCTGCGTGCCTGGCAGAACTGACGGTGGAGGTTCCGATATTGAACGGACCTGTTTTGACTATTTCTGACATTAGCCTTGACCACCATATTTGCCCGGATGACAGTCTCGGAAATATCACTTCCAACACAGGAACAGAATATGAAATTAGAGATAGTTCAGGGCAATCCATTGGAACGACACCCCTCCCTAATTTGCCGAAAGGCATCTACACGGTGGTCAATTCAGCAGGTGGATGTGAAGCAAGTCTGGATGTCGAAATCCTCGGGCCGGAAAATTGGTCTGTTAGCTTTTCCAGCACACCCGAGACCTGCAACGGGGGCGACGGCAGCATTGCCCTCAACGTAGGTGGCGCAAACGGAGGCTATTCGTTTGGTTGGAGTGGTGGCGTTTCGACGACAAATCTTGCAGAAGGTCTGGCCACTGGAACGTATGACGTGACCATTTCAGATTTGCTGGGTTGCAACAAAATCCTTTCCAACATTCAGGTCGGTTCGGACTGCGATACGACGATTCTCTGCCCTTCTGTATTCACCTTGGGAACCTACTTCGTGACGGAGAATATTGTTGGGGAATTCACAGAAATATGCCTCCCCACAAATGAACCTGACCTCTCCAATTATACCCTGACACTAGACGGGGAAGTCTATCAAAACGGATTGGGTTCCTGCCTGGAAAATACGATTTTTTACAGCTTTGGCTCTCTGCTCAATTTAGGGGATCCGCCGTATCAACTCCTTTCCTGGTCTCATGGCCCGGATATTTTGCCTCCCTTCACCTTCGACAATGCGGTGACCCTGGTTGACCAAATGAACGCCCTGGATCCGACCGGGAATTGGGTCTTTAAAACCGACGACAACAGCATCAGCGGCGGTTCCAACGACGACACCTACGGCAATCTGGTCATCAGCCACCTGGCATCCAACACTACGCTGACTTTGCAAACCAACTTTTCAAGCATCTCACATGAAAGCCTTTTCGTTTCCGGTCTCGGCGAACACCAGTTCGTCGTCCAGGATATGAACAACCCCTGCTCCGACACCCTGATTGTGGATGTGTTGGAAAAACAATTTAGGACGGACACCATCCACACAGAAATAAAAAAGGGCCAAACGGCAATCATTTGCATGAACCTGGAAGAACTTCCCGGCATCCCTGCATCTATCGGAGATATCTGCTCCGACCAAAATGATGGCATTGACAACCTCCGCATAAGTGGCCCTGAATGCCTGGAACTCACCGGAACGCAAATAGGTACCGGACAGGCTTGCATCTTACTTTGCGACGACCTCGGTTTTTGCGACACAACCATTATAACCATCAAAGTAAAAACCTCCGACATCGTTGTTTATAGCGGCTTCAGCCCCAATGGAGACGGGATAAACGACT
>CAZJYF010000051.1:0-13126 GCA_964549665.1 uncultured Saprospiraceae bacterium | reverse complement strand
GCTCAGGATTACCAGCAGCATTAAGGAACGGTGATAAAATAAACGATGGGTACTCTGTGCCGATGTGTTTAGTTACTAAACTATTAGGGGTGGATTCATTCAAATATTTTAAAACTTTTTAAAATGAAAAAATCACTCATCTTCCTTTTTGGAATCATCGCTTACGTCGTGTTTTTAGTTTCCTTTTTATATGCCATTGGTTTTGTAGGCAACATCATCGTTCCGAAAACGATTGATTCCGGCACCAATGCGGGCTTCGCCGCTGCCTTTCTTGTAAACGCTCTTTTGCTGAGTGTATTCGCCATACAGCATTCTGTCATGGCACGTCCGGCATTCAAGAAATGGTGGACGACTATTGTTAGTCCTGCTGTCGAACGTAGTATTTACGTCTTGTTGGCGAGCTTGGCATTGCTATTGATTTTTTGGCAGTGGCAGCCAATTACCTCCACCATTTGGGAGACCAAAAACCCTACTGCAATCCTGGTCATAAATGGAATCTTTTGGTTAGGATGGGGCATTGTTTTGCTCTCCACATTTTTCATTAACCATTTCCGTTTGTTTGGCTTAGACCAGGTTTACAATAATCTAAAAAACAGGAAACCTAGCAAGCTGGCCTTTCAGGTTAACTTTTTATACAAATTGGTAAGACATCCCATTATGCTCGGTTTCATCATTGCCTTTTGGGCGACGCCAACAATGACAACGGGGCACCTGATGTTCTCCGTCATTACCACTTTATATATTTTTATTTCCGTAAAACATCTGGAAGAGCCTGATTTGAAAAATGATTTGGGGGAAGAATATGTAGCCTACCAGAAAGAGGTACCCATGATAATCCCATTTCTTAAAAGAAAAAAAATAAACAGCTAACTGAATATGATGCCAACACCATTAGAGGTTTTACTGGACCCTGTTTCTTTGTCTATCATTGCAATTTATGCCGGCCTTTTTTTGTGGGAAACTATCTTCCCTGGTCGCCAACAACCAAAAATGAAGTTTTGGAAACTTCGAGGTTTAACCATGTTTGCCGTTTTCTTTTACCTCTCGACCTATTTGCCACTTTTGATGGATCAGTATTTAATTCAATACCTATTGATGGATTTAAGCGAGGTTTCTACTTTGACCGGTGCATTAATTGGAGTGTTACTCTATGAATTTGGTGTTTATTTCTGGCACAGATTGATGCACAATTCAACCATTCTATGGAGAGTTTTTCACCAAATGCATCACAGTGTAGAAAGGATAGACATCCCCAGTTCCTTTTATTTCAGTCCCTTGGATATGATTGGCTTCACGGTATTGGGAAGCCTTTGTTTCGCTTTAATTGTAGGCTTATCACCGCAGGCTATAACGATCACTCTTTTAACGACGACCTTTTTATGAACAGTTCAGCATGCCAATATCAAAACGCCGCCTCAGTGGTTGGGTTACATAGTGCAACGGCCCGAAAGCCATTCTGTTCACCATGCAAAAGGCATTCACGCATACAATTACTCTGACCTGCCTGTTTTTGACATCCTGTTTGGCACTTTTAAGAACCCCAAAGAATTTGTACGCGAAACAGGATTTTTCTTAGGCGCCTCCTCAAAAATAGGGCAGATGCTTTTATTCAAAGACATTTCAGAGAATCCGTCCACATAATTGCTACTGGACGGAAGGGATTTGAAGCTGGGAGTCAAAAACCAATCGACATCGGTCCAATGTCCATACTCCATGGATGGGGAACCGCATTGTTGGTATGCTAGCCGTTTTCGAAACAAAAAAATTACGTACACCCTGCATTTGCAGGAATTTTTCATCATTTAATTTAATTATCATGCCATTAAACGAAACAAAATTGAACGAATTATTGGGTAAGGTGGTGACAGAAATGGGAGCAGCTGCCAATGGACCTCTTATCACCATTGGCGATAAGTTGGGGCTTTTTAAATCCCTCGCCAAATCGGGACCTATGACTTCCGGCCAACTCGCCAAAGCGACCAATACAGCCGAAAGATATGTGAGAGAGTGGCTTTCAGCACAAGCCGCCTCAGGTTACATTGAATATAATCCTGGCAATGATGATTTTTCAATGACCCCTGAGCAAACGGCTGTTTTTGGAGATCCGGAAAGCCCCGTATTTATGACGGGCGCCTTTTACGCCATTACCTCTTTGTATCACGATGAACCCAAAATAGAAGAAGCCTTCAAGACCGGAAAGGGCGTTTCCTGGGGAGACCACAATACCTGTTTGTTTTGCGGAACCGAAAAGTTTTTCAGCCCTTCCTATGACGGGAATTTGGTTGATACCTGGCTTCCTGCTTTAGATGGCGTAGTAGAAAAATTGCAAAAAGGAGCAAAGGTAGCCGACATCGGTTGCGGACATGCTGCCTCTACCATCATCATGGCCAAAGCTTTTCCCAACTCTACCTTTATTGGTTATGATTTCCACGAAAAATCTATTGCCCAAGCAACTGACAGGGCAAAAGAAGCAGGCATAAAAAATGTTTCTTTTGAGGTAGCCACGGCAAAAGACTTCCCAGGAGAAGGATACGACTTTATCGCTTTCTTTGATTGCCTGCATGATATGGGTGACCCGGTTGGGGCTTGTGCCCACGTGAAAAAGGCATTAAAACCTGACGGCACTTGTATGATAGTGGAGCCTTTTGCAAATGACTCTTTGGCGGAAAACATAAATCCAGTAGGCCGAGCTTTTTATGCCTTTTCCACTACCCTATGTGTGCCCTGCTCCCTAAATCAGGAGGTGAAACTGGCACTAGGTGCGCAAGCCGGTGAGAAACGCCTGAAGGAGGTGATTACCTCGGGTGGTTTTAGCCGCTTTAAAAAAGCCACGGAAACACCGTTCAATCTAATCCTGGAAGCACGACCATAGGATGAACTGAATTATTTTCTAATAGTACAAACCGAAAAATTAAACTTGAAAAATCTTGCCATAGGAATTTTTAAGAATATTTGCCCTTCTGTTTTTGTCCTTCGCAATTACGAATTGGACCAATAACCAGGAAGAGAAAATTAACCTAAAAGATAAAAAAATGACTCAACAAATGTTAAAGCCCGCGGCATTGCCTGAGAACCAACACATGTATGTAATTGAACGGGAAATCCCCGGTGCCGGCGAATTAACCGCCGAACAATTGAAAGAGGTTTCACAAACTTCTTGTAATGTATTACGAGAAATGGGAGCTGAAATTCAATGGTTGCACAGTTATGTCACCGGCGACAAAATCTATTGTGTCTATACTGCGCCAAACGAAGAAATGGTTCGGGAACACGCGAAAAAAGGAGGATTTCCGGCGAATTCTGTAAGTATGGTATCGACAATTATTAGTCCCAAGACGGCGGAATAGATTGTACTGTCAACTGATTTTTTTGGTGCTTGGTTGGTAAAACCTGCTGGTGCAAGGTCTTTGACTTGTGGATAAACTCGCAAAAGTTTCAATGTCTGTGACACTGTTTGTGGGAGCCCCTGTGCCTAGAAAAAGTAGGTTCATCATCGAGTTGATCGCAAATCGACAAGAAACATTACTCAAATTTATTTCAACAAAAAAAATTTAGAACCATGGTAAAAGTATTCAATCCAGTGCATTACAAAAGCACGACAAGAGAACAATGGCAAACGGCAGCAGAAGCTTGGCATCGGTGGCATCCCACCTTGAAAACCTGGTTAGGACCTGCCACCCAACTCATGCTTGATATGGCTCAGGTAAAGGAAGGCCATCGCATTTTGGACGTGGCTGCAGGGGCTGGGGAACAATCCATAACGGCCGCTGAAAGGGTGGGCCCTAATGGTTACGTACTAGCAACTGACTTAGCACCTAAAATTCTTGAATTTGCCTTGGAACTCGCATCGGAGAAAGGGCTGAAAAATATTGAGACCCAAGAAATGGATGGCGAAAATCTGACCGTCCCGGATAATTCGTTCGATACGGTTATTTCACGGGTTGGCTTAATTTTCTTTCCGGACCAACAAAAGGCGCTCAAAGAAATGTTGCGGGTGCTAAAACCCGGTGGTTTTGTAGCAGCTATTGTCTATTCAACTGTTGATAAAAACAAGTTCTTTTCTACCCCGGTATCAATCATTAGAAGACGTGCCCAATTGCCGCCGCCTTTGGCAGGCCAACCTGGCCCTTTTAGTTTGGGCGATGAAGGAGTATTGGAGGAAGCCTTCAAACAGGCTGGCTTTGTCAATGTAGAATCTAAATTTGTCAATGCCCCGGTACAAATGCCTACGGCAAAAGATTGTGTGCGTTTTGAGTACGAATCCTTTGCAGCCTTGCACCAAATGCTCGGCGGTTTATCGGATGAAGAAAAAGCAGCAGCCTGGCAAGAGATTGAAGATGAATTGTCAAAATTTGAAAATGGACAAGGCTTTTCAGGACCCTGTGAATTGGTAGTTGGCGTTGGACAAAAACCATTGGGTTAAAAAAAGGTGGATGCATACATCTCCTTTAATTCGAACCTTCGGATTAGAGGAGATGTACAATAGGACATTTATTTAATAATTGTAAAAAAGCGATTTGACTTCGCATGAATAATTATTTCAGTCACCATTCCTAAAAGTTTTTGGCTGGATAAAAGAAAACCTTTAGGCGCATATTTTGAGTATGCGCCTAAACTTGCACAGGCCTTTGGTACCAGGTTAAGTTAGCAATAATTAACGCCAGCAGTACATTGGCGCCCAATCTTATCAAACGAATCGGAATTACGAGACCAGGTTCGTTCACTTCTTAAAAATAAACCTTATGAAATCGGGAATAAGAAATATCAAAACCTTGTTAGCTGATACTTTTTCCAAGGACACCTTACCGGCTGTCGTACTTTTTCCCGGAATCCATGGAAGGGTTAACTCCTTGTTTGTCATCCTTTTATCAATGGTGTGTTTTTTCGGAAATAACCATTCTTTGTATTGTCAAGCAAGCTTGGCTGCTGAAAATATAATTGACGATATTAAAGTAACCACAAAATACGGGGAGCAAAAGGTATATACTGTTTTTCAGGATGCACAAGTGCCTGAACAATGGTATTATATGCCCAATGAGTTAAGAGTAGCGGAAAAAATAGATGCGAATGGAAAGGTGAGACCAAAGATGACCATTTTACGATATCAATACCAAGACATAAAGACCAAGGAAAATCAAGAAGGAGGAATTTTAGTAGCATCCTTTACCTATGCGATGGAACCGGAAGTCGTGGAAGAAGCAAAAAGGCAAATCAGAATTAAAACAAAAAATAACAACATCAGGCTGTCAGCTATCCCACTAAAGTCTTCCAGTATTGACTTCCTGGCTGATTCGAACAAATTCATTGGAGATAAGGATGCCAAAGTTGATTTTACCGGAGCCACCTCCGCCAGCCAGGAAGTCGTAATCAGTTATGACCTGACCGTTTTGGGGGCAAGTGTTTTTAAAGCGCTGGCAAGTTCACAAGGGGGAATACCCATCCGGGCAAATATAACCTACAATGGTCTTACGGCTCCCTGCGGATACAAGATTAAGGGTAGTTGGAACAACGTCTATAACTATTTTGAAGAAAACACAAAAAAAGAAGCGGGATTCAAATTTTGGGGATTTAAAGCAGGCGGAAGTAAAACCAAGCAAAAGTTGAGAGAGACGCTAAAAAATATACAGGGTATGGAAGTGGAGGTAGTAGAATGTGAATCCGGTTCGGATAGTACCCAGCCAAGTCAGGATAACACGAATATGTACGCCCTAATAAGTAAGATCCAAAAGGAGGTCTTTAGTGATAGCTTGATGAGTCGTGTTTCAGAGCTTCAAAAATTGCAATCCATGCTAGTAAACACGAATGATCCCAAAGCGAAACAAAGAATATTGGATATGATGGTTTCCGCAGAATCTTCTATCAATATTGGTTATCAAAATTCCATAAAAGATATTAAAAAGAGACGTAGAGGTACCATCAATTATAATTTTGCAAGACAAAGAATGGTGGTGCGATCGTCAAGCTTTGGAGGCTTATTAAGCTTTAGCAAATACGGACTGGATGAAGAGACTTTGTTAAAAGAAGAATACATCATTGATGTGGATGTCAACAAGGATTTCCCAAGTGTCATTATGGGATTACCACACATAAACCCCGATTTTGATTTAATTGCTTTGACCTTAGAAGTAAGTTATACTAACAGTAAAAACGAAACCCACAGCGAAGCTCGCCAATGGACCCGTGAATCCCAAATATGGGCCACCCCCATGGGTACGCAACAAGATTATCTGAGATTCAATATGATCGGAGAAAAAGATAAATCCAAAGTAAATGAGCCGGAATTCGATATGCAGTTGAAGGTCATCTCCAATATTCCTAATGCTTCCTTCACCATCCAAAAAACAATAAAACTCACCAGCGGAGAAAGGTACATCGATGCCTTAGAATTACTCACCAATCAAATCATCATTGATGGCAGTGTCCTTGATTTTGCCAAAATCACCAAGGAATCAACAGATTTAGCTTTTGCAAAGCTCGAATTGAAAAAAGGAAATTTGACGATTAAGAAAAGCATTAAGCCTTTCTATATAAATAATAACCCTACTCCTCCAGATCCTTTGTATATCCTTTTTCCAAAGGATAATACACCAATATCCAGTAAAGTGACCTATTATAAAAAAGTAGGAAAGACGAAAACAGTAGTAGACAAAGAGGCAATCGTACTTGGAGAGAATGTTTTATTCCAACCTGATTGGCCGGACGAGAGCAATTAACATAAATCAGTATTCATAGATTATCAATTTGCCTCTCAACCGGGCAATGGAAATATTAAAAATCAATCCTCGAAAGGGTTATTACGATTTCTATCACTTCTTAAAAACAATTTATCATGGCATTAATTAAAGGTTTCCTCTTATTACTGCTCATCGAATGTCTTTCAAGTACTTCATTTGCCCAAACAACTCCTACTCTGAATAAAAAAAGTTATAATTATTTTAAAAAGAAAACAGACAATAAAAATACAAGCACAAAGAAAAGTCAAATATATTTAAATAATCAGTATTCAATAAAATATGCGACAGTTGGAGAACGAAAAATTGTCACCTCTCATAAATATGTCTGGGTCCTTCCTGCCAATGGAAAAAATGGTTATTGGGCAGGGGCTAGAGCAAGCGAAATAAAAAACAGACAGAAGGAAAATCCATCTTTCACCTATGAACTTTCGTTTGGCAATATCAAGCCATACAAGCCTGATACTCAGAAACCAGTGAAGTCATTGGTGTTAAGTAAAATAAAGGAATATAAAGACGGGCTTGAAAAAAGCGTGGTTCAGAATTTCACCATCGGCAAAAAAGAAAATCTAAATAAAAACAAAGCAATCTACCGAGCCTATATTAAAAACAGTACGCCAACCAATGTTTATTACATCAAAAAAATCAACCTTGGAATACTGTTTTTCCTGCCGGATGTTGATCATATTGTAGTAACGGACACCCTTTTTGTGCCGGTGGCAGCGCCTCGAAAATCTACCTTTACTAGCTTGCAAACCCAAAAAAGAAATTACATAAAAATAATAGCAAACTGTATTGTTTATGAAAGTCCGGTACAATTACTCTCTTCAAATCGCGATAAAACAGATTTTGTTTTCTCAGCGAATAAAATCATTTTCAAAAGCACTTATAAAAACCTGAAAAAAAGCGAACTCAGTCCTCCACCGCCCTTTTATAAAAATGATTCAAATACCAAAGGATATAAAGATTACTTGGGAGAAAAGGAAAGAATGTTGATAAATCGGCTCTTCGTATACAGTATGGAACAAATTCTAACGAAGCTTAATACTACCAGTAATAACTGGCAAAAGGATAAACTTTTAGCGGAATTTCAAACTTACCGGCGTCAAAGAGTAAATACAACATTATCGAGCAGGGATAATAGAACTAAAATTTTATTCAATAAACTATGCGCTGATTTTGATGCTCAATATGGAAATAAAAGGATGGTAGAACCAAGAGATGAAGGCAGTCTGAAAATATTGGTTGATGGTGCAGTGGAAGATTTGCCCGATTCCCCTTTTAATTATTACACGCTACCAACTAGAGCCTCGTTATTGCCTGTCAACAATCAACGCACGGGGAAACCGACCGCCCTTGGTTTTGTAACCTATAATCCGACAGGAGAGGTGAAATTAGAACTAAATATGGAGATTGCCTTATCCTATGACCAAAAGAAATTAGGAAGTGTGCGTACAACTTTAAAGAAAAATGGTCTTGCATTAAATGAAAAATTTCCTACAAATTTAGCATCCATAGAAGAACAGCCACTAAAAATAAATGGAAAGACCATAGGTGAAATTATTCCAATTGGCAACCAAAATGTTCGATTTGAAATACAATTGCCAGATGATGGATTATCCCTTTTGAACCTATTCCTTAAGCCTATAAATTTTAAAATAGATTATACCATTAATGGATATCAGCCGCATAGTCAAATAATACCTCTATTTATTGCCCCTTTTCTGTTAGAAGCATTAGACCCTGACCAAATTTTAGAAAGCTTTTCCGTGATTGAAAACTCCAGCCTGACGCATGTAATTAAAATATCGAGTAAGCTGCAACAAAGTTTAGAAAATGAAGGTGCATTGAATTATGTTGAGGTATTATTAGAATTTAATTTCCAGACAAAAAAAGTATTTCGCGGTCCTTATCGATTTTCCTCCTTCGGCACCTTGGCTTCTGAGGTCACCATTCCTTTTTTGAAGCACTCCAATGATTATAGCATCAAGGTAAAGGGACTCGCATATTATGAAAACGGAAAGAGGAATATTGTGCCTTTCGAAACCAAAGATGAGATTATCGTCCTCGACGAAGGAATATTTAAATAGAGCTATACTTTTTCAGGGTGAAAAATCCACTTTTCTTCCAATGGGTTGAAACCCATTGCTTTTCTGTTTTGGTCGTTGACAATGGGTTGAACCCCATTGGAGTATTAAAAAAAACCAACAAAATGAAAACCTATATTGGACTTTCCTTAGGACTAGCGCTATTTTTAGGTGCGGCAAAAATTCAAACGCATAACCCAACTTTGAAAAATGCTACTGACTATTTCAGTTCGATACCTGATTCTTTGGGGGTGTTAATTATCAACACTTCCGTCTCTGAATTATCAAATAGTATCCCTACCTATACATTTAGCAAAGAAGATGCACTATGGATGGCGCGCTTTGTTACCGGGGAGTCCGGAGTCAAAAACGATGCGAATGGGCATGCCGTTCTGTGGGCAATGTTTAACCGATTTGGGATTCTAAGGCACCGGGTTAAATCATGGGGCTCTTTTCAGAAATTTTTACGCCAATATTCTACCACCCTTCAACCAATGTTAAAAAGTAAAGGAGCGGCAGAACGCGTGTGGAAAAACCATTCAAAGAATCCCGAAAAATACCCAATTGTTGTTGGAAAAGGCTTCTATAAAGGAACAGATATTCAAAAAGTCCAATATCAGAAGCATGTAGATTTACAAAAAATGAAATGGGCTGAAATTCATCCCAATATCCGTGATATGGTGATTAAAATGTTGAGAGGAGAAATTTCCAACCCAGGAATTGGTATTGCCACCGAGTTTGCAAGTACCCGCATTTATTATAAACAAAAACACGGTTCATTTCCAACAGCCACACAATGGCGAAAATACACGATTGAATATGCCGAAAACAGATGTAAAAAAGGGATGAAGGGATGTACCTGGATTGGCGATAGAGATAATCTCAATCAAATGAAAAATGCTTTTTTTATAGATAACCGGTTTATAAATGTTCCGGCAGATGCCATCCGAATTGTTCCCCTAAATAAGAAGTGAAATTTAGTAATTGAAAACCAAAAACAACCTCATGGAACAAAATATCAAATTTATCATAGTTGCAGTACTCCTAATTAATGCAACTCAATTTCAAGCACAATCTGGCAATTTTTCCGAGGACCGATTTCCTTTTGAATATAATGAACGATCCAAAACACCAAAAGTATCCCTCGCCTGGGAAAAGACTTTTTCAAACCTAAAGGGCAAATTATTGGATAAAGACAATAGGATTATCCTTCATAGTTATGCTAGCGCCACCGGAAAAAAGGCATACAACTATAAATTATCCAAAGACAGGGGCAAGGCAGTAAGTAATTTTTTAATCGGGAAGGGGGTGGATAAATCCAGGATTAATATTGAACCACACGGAGAACCTAATGTGGAAAACTACGGAGAGGATGATTATGCGGGCGATAGAGATGTACTTCCTGAGTTCAGAAAAGTACCACCTGAGGAATACGAAGATCCCATTGACAAATACCGGAACAAAGAGACCTTGGAGCAGGATATTAAAGACGGTGATAAAATATTTTACGATTTGGTGGGACCTGATATTGAAAATGTCAAGAAGAAGTATCAAATGGTAAGGAAGGTTTTTCTGGATAACCCCTCTGCTGATCCTGAAGAATTACTCAAGCAGGTCAAAGGTATTTTAGAAGAAATGGAAGAAATTAAAAGCCCAAAGGACCTTGCAAAATTCATTGCCAAAATTGGATTGGATTCTTTCATAGACCTTTTTACGAGTCTAGGGGCTAAAGAGGTAAATATTTCCCGTCAAATAAAATATGTTGTGATTATAGAAGCCATTACAAGCGAGTGTTTTCCCAAATATATTGCCGAAACTAAGGGCTATGGCTTTGATGAAAAAATGCTATTTTATTCTGTCAAAATCAAGCTAAGTCAGCTATCTGACCGAGATAAGTATAAGCTTAGAGCTCGTTTTATTGCAGGGAAATCTTTTGAAATGTATAGTATGCCAAGCAGTTGGAGATATGAACACAAGATGAAGAGCATCTCGATGTTTAAACGCAGTCTTGACAACTGGTTTAAACATAGCGAAAATCGGTATCGGGACTAATTTTTCTTTTTTGGAAAGAATCCGTTAGTAAAGGTGAAGAATTAAGGGAAGTGACACTGGCGGGTAAATGGAATTCTTTTTTTAAAAATTTAAATCACTATCATCAATGAAAGTCCTTAGACCTACCTTCCTCCGTTTAGGTATCCTTGCAATTATCTGCACCACTGGATGCCAAAGCAAGAAACCAAAGCCCAATTCCGAGTTGTCGAACATCGAGCTTCAAAGGGGGGATATTGTTTTATGTGGAGGTGACCAATTCGGAGAGGTACGATTTTCTCTTTCCTGCAAATATTCCGCACGAAAAGCGTTTGACCTTGCCGTTTCTTTATTGCACTCTTTTGAATACGATGAAGCCGAAAAAGCTTTTGCAAAGGTCATCGATGCCGACCCCGATTGTGCGATGGCCTATTGGGGGGTGGCTATGAGTATGTACCATTCACTTTGGGCCCCACCGAGTCGAGAATATTTAGAAAAGGGGTCGAAAATCCTCCAAATAGCAGAACAGTTGCCAAAATCTTCAAAGGAGCAAGAATATCTCGATGCCATTGGAGCATTTTATAAAGACTGGGTGGCTATAGATCACAAAACGAGAGCACTTAGAATGGAAAAGAAGATGGAAGCCATTTACAAGAATCATGAAGAAGACACCGAAGCAGCCATCTTTTATTCCCTAGCCCTGAATTCAACTGCCGATCCGACTGATAAGACCTATTCCAATCAGAAAAAAGCAGGTCGAATCTTAGAATCTATTTTTCCCAACCAGCCCAACCACCCCGGAATTGCGCATTACATCATCCATAATTATGACAATCCCAAACTGGCTCATTTAGCACTTTCCACAGCCAGGAGATATGCCGAAATTGCGCCTTCCTCTGCTCATGCCCAACATATGCCTTCGCATATCTTTACCCGACTGGGTCTTTGGCAAGAATCCATTCAATCCAATTTGAATTCCACAGCTGCTGCCCGATGCTATGCCGAGAACGGAGATATGGAAGGTCATTGGGATGAAGAACTGCATGGAATGGATTATCTGGTATACGCCTACTTGCAATTAGCCGAAAATAAAAAGGCGCTTGAACAAAATAAATACTTGCAATCGTTCAAAAAAGTATTTCCTATAAATTTTAAAGTGGCTTATGCTTCTGCCGCTATCCAGGCGCGAATCGTATTAGAAAATAAACAGTGGAATAAGGCAGCCCGCCTTCAACTACCTGCTGTTGAAATCCCCTGGAATCTATTCCCCTGGCAGAAATCCTTACTGCACTTTACCAGAGCGCTGGGCGCGTCCCATTCAGGAGATATTGAGGCAGCCGAGAAAGAAATTATCGTCCTCCAATCCTTGCATCAGGAGCTTGAAAATAAAGAAGAACAGTACAAAGCAAATCAGGTCCTCATTCAGGTTAAAGCGTCGCAAGCTTGGCTTAATTTTGCGAAAGGTAATAACGAGCAAGCCATTGTCCTCATGCAGGAGGCTGCCGATATGGAAGATAATACCGAAAAAAATCCCGTAACGCCTTGCGAAGTGATTCCCGCCAGTGAACTTTTGGGAGACCTGCTTTTGGCGATGAACGAACCAAGGCAGGCATTAGAGGCATATGAGTTGGATTTAAAAGGACACCCAAATAGATTCAATGGAATCTACGGAGCCGCTGTTGCGGCAAAAGGCGCTGGCCATACGACGAAAGCGAAATCGTATTTTGAAAACTTGTTGAAACAGACTGAATCGTCCCACTCCGGGCGGACAGAAATTGAGGTAGCGAGGGCATTTGTTGAACAGAAAGCAAGCTGATTGATTGACTAGATAAGACCTAACCTTAAATTAGGTCTCTTTTTATAAACCCGTATTAAACCTGTACCATGAAAACCTTTAAAACCTCTTTCCTTCTTTTATGTTTTCTTGCCTTTTTCTGTGCCATAGGCTGCCAAAGCAAAAAGTCCAAGTCGGATACTGAATTGTCAAGCATTGAGCTTCTAAGAGGAGACCTTATTTTATGCAGCGGAAGTCAATTTGGAGAAGTGGATTTTGGTTTGTCCTGCAAATATTCCGTTCGAAATACCTTTAATCTGGCAGTCTCCCTACTCCACTCATTCGAGTACGAAGAAGCAGAAAAAGCCTTCGTGCAAGTTATGGATGCCGACCCCGATTGTGCAATGGCCTATTGGGGGGTGGCGATGAGCATTTATCATTCGGCTTGGGGAGAACCGCCAACCAAAGACCTTGAGAAAGGTACTAAAATTTTGCAGATAGCGAGA
>CAZJYF010000050.1:0-13162 GCA_964549665.1 uncultured Saprospiraceae bacterium | reverse complement strand
CTGATATTTTCAACCCAAAAACTTATCCCAAATTCTATGACCAAGGAGGGGCTGACAAAATAGAGTTTAAAACTGGATTGTACAGACCTTCAAAATTTCAAGAAGAAAAATTTCAACAGGTTCCAAAATAGGAATCTCTGCGCATTTTTTCGTCGAAAAAGTTTAGCATAATTTTAACCAACTTAAAATAATTTTAACTGGGGGGGATTCAGTTTAGTTAGTGCCTACTAAAAGGAACGACCTAATTAATTAAAAACCAAATCCTTAGAAGATCATGAAAGCAAAAAACCTTCTTTTAGTCGCGTTATTGACAGGGGCGATTTTGGGCGGTCAGGTAAATGCTCAATATTTTGGCAGGAACAAACCCCGTTACGAAAAATTTGATTTCAAAGTCCTTCAGACACCTCATTTTGAAATCTACCATTACCTGGACAATCCCGAATTGCTTGCCAAACTCGCCAATGAAAGCGAACATTGGTACAAAATTCACCAATCGGTACTTTTGGATACGTTCGATGTTAAGAACCCCATCATCTTTTACAATAATCACGCGGATTTTCAACAAACGAATGCGGTGAGCGGAGCTATCGGCATGGGGACGGGGGGCGTGACGGAGGGGCTGAAAAACCGGGTCATTTTGCCAATGACGATGTCCAACCAACAGACGCACCACGTACTGGGTCACGAGTTGGTCCATGCTTTCCAATATCATCTCATTAGTAAGGACGATTCTATCAGTTTGCGAAGTATGGCGAACCTGCCGCTGTGGATGGTGGAGGGCTTGGCTGAATACATGTCAATTGGACGGGTAGATGCCAACACGGCAATGTGGATGCGGGATGCCACCCTTCAAGATGACGTGCCAAGAATTAAAGATTTGGACAACCCGAAATACTTCCCCTATCGCTACGGGCAGGCTTTTTGGGCCTTCGTGACGGGGCTGAAAGGAGATCAAATTATCAAGCCTTTGTTTATGAGTACAGCGAAATACGGGCTGGAAGAAGCCGTCAAGAAGGAACTTAACATGAACCTGAAAGACCTCTCCAAACTTTGGCAATCGGCCATTAAAAATTATTACGCATCGTTTTTGGGAAATAAAAAAGAGCGCTTCATCGGGAAGAAATTGATTTCTAAAAAAAACGCCGGGCGAATGAATATCTCACCGGTGCTAAGCCCAAATGGTCGGTACGTTATTTTTCTTTCTGAAAAAGATCTGTTTAGCCTTGACCTCTTTCTTGCTGATGCCCGCGATGGCAAAATTATTCGCAAAGTGGCAAGCGCTACTAAAAACGGGCATTTGGATGACATTGACTTCGTCGAATCGGCTGGCACCTGGTCGCCGGACAGCAAAAAGTTTGCTTTTGTTGCCGTTCGGAGAGGTGAAAACGTCCTTGTCGTAAAAGATGTTTTCAGTGGCAAAACGATTGAGGAATTTATAATTCCAGGTATTCCTGCCTTTAGCAATCCTGCCTGGTCACCGGATGGTAAATCCATTGTTTTCACCGGCTTGGTGAAGGGACAGCCAGATTTGTACCAGTTCTTTTTAAAAACGAAAAAAGTCCGGCAACTCACCGATGACCCCTATTCCGAATTGCATCCCAACTGGTCTGCCGATGGCAGTAAGATCGTGTTAGCTACGGATCGGCTAAGTATGGACAGAGGCATGGTAAATGGCAAATGGACATTTAATCTGGCAATTTTCAATATGGAAACCCAGACCATTGAAAACTTGGAAGTATTCTACGGGGCGGACAACCTCAACCCGGTTTTTGACATCGATGGAAATATTCTCTTCCTCTCCGACCGGGATGGTTTCAGAAATATGTACAAATATGAAGTCTCGAGTGGAAAAGTGTTTCAACTCACGGATTTCTTGACAGGCGTGAGTGGCATCACACAATATGCACCCGCTATCACTACTTCCACCAGGGCAAAGCGGAACAGGGTACTTTTTATGCACTATTTTAAAAACGGGTACAATATTTACCGGGCTAAACCAGAGGATTTTCTCCGGAGAGAAGTATCTCCCGACAGCATAAATAGAACAGCCGCCACTTTGCTCAAGGTAAATAAACTTGCACCCGATTTGGTGAAAACCAATCTCGAAACCATGGAAAATTTACCCGCAGTGTCATCGACGGACTTGCGAACCATACCCTACAAACCCAAATTCAAACTGGACTATGTAGGCGGTGGTGCCGGCGTTGGAGTAGGTACTAATCAAGGCTTCGGCACAACGACCAGATTAGCTGGTGGAATCGATTTGCTCTTTGGCGATATTTTGGGGAATAACCAGCTTTCTACCAGCATTATGTTGAACGGCGAAATCTTAGATTTTGGAGGCTCGGTCGCCTACATCAATCAAAAGAATAGAATTGGTTGGGGCTTGAGTCTTTCTCATATCCCCTACCGTTCCGGATTGTTTGGGAGTAGGTTCGATTCATTGAAACTGAGCGAGGACAAGGTGATTCCTGTTCTTGATAACCAAACGCTGGACATTCGACAATTTGAAAACCGCCTTAACGTCTTTGCCCAATATCCCTTTTCAAAAATATTGCGACTGGAAGGTGGGGCTTCTTTTGCATCCTATAGCAACCGGGTTGATCAAATAGACGAATATTTTGACCTCTCGACAGGTCTGCCCTTGTTGAGAGAAAAGAAAAAGGTTAGCCCCGATGCCATCGGATTAAATCTCTTCAACGGTCAGTTGACCAGTCTGAACATCGCCCTGGTGGGAGACAATTCTTACTTTGGCATCGCCTCCCCGTTGAAAGGATACCGGTTTCGCCTTGGCATAGAAAGAACCTTCGGCAGCTTTGACTTCTATACCCTGACAGCCGATTACCGAAAGTATTTCCGCGTCAAACCCATCACCTTTGCTTTCCGTGCCATGCATAGCGGACGTTACGGAAAAGATGCCAATTCGAGCGGATTGTTTACGAATTATCTGGGCTACCCATGGTACGTCAGGGGTTACGAATTCGGTCAAATCAACAGCCGCTTATTTGAGCGGCTGCAAGGCTCCAAAATCATGGTATCGAACTTCGAAATCAGGCTGCCCTTCACGGGGCCGGAACGGCTTTCCGTCCTAAAATCAAAATTTTTCTTTACCGAACTTGCCCTCTTCGCCGACGCAGGTTTAGCCTGGAACAATTTTGATGAATTCAAAGTCACCAATGAAAATGGCAGCACGAGCTATGACGTCAATCCCGTGTTTAGTGTAGGAGCCTCTTTGCGGATTAATTTTTTCGGAGCCATGATTCTGGAACCTTATTATGCCTTCCCACTTAGCAATGACTTAAATAAAGGGGGCGTTTTTGGATTGAATATCGTGCCGGGATGGTAGGGAGAAGAGAAATGACCTATTAACTCAGACTTCCTCCTTTGGCATTTTAGAATAGCGAAATGATATTGTGAATGCCAAAGGAGGGAGTGGGGTCTGTGAGTTTTACCTAAATCCAATTATTTTCGTCGGAGAACGAAGACGAGATTATCCACAATATCTCCTTCTCTAATTGGACTGATGTCAAATGAAAGAGAAGTTGGAGCAGCAGACATTTGCAAATTTTTCATTTGCGAAGAATCTATCCGGGCGGTATAGCTACCTGGGGAAAAGCCTAAAAAGTTAAAATATCCATCCGTTTCGGTGAGCGTACTTGCCACCAAAACAGAATCATCATTATAAAAATTTACCTTGATACGACCTATGCCTTTTTGCTCGTTTTCGTCTTTTATGTAAACCATTCCCCCTACTTCTCCAACAACTGAAACTGGAATTTCAACCAATTTTAATTGGTTTGGATTTATGACAATACTTAGCTTTTTCTTTTTTATTTTCCAGGCGATGTATTCAAAATTATTGGCATCGAGTTCGACATAATATTTAATATAGGGCTCCAAGCCTAAAATAACAATTGTAGTATCCTTCCTAACCCTTTTTATTCCACCTCTATTTACTCTAATATTCACCCCACTGACTTTCGGTTCATTTTTATCTTTTTTTCCATTTCCATTAATATCGAGAAAGGGTAAAAAGATAATTCCTCCTCTTCCTGAATTCTTATTTCTATTGAAGTCAATATATTTTGCTTTTGCCTCGTAAATGAGGCTTCCACCAACGGATTGGGAAAATGAAGTGCTTTTTTTAGTATGATTGGCGTTGGAACTGAAGCGTGCAAATGAAAAGTCGTATTTGAACCCGACATTAAAAAAACTAATTTTTTTCTGTACGTTAATTTCGTAGGATGTATTAACGGAACCTCGTTTGAAAACATGTTTTTCCAAAGAAAACTGCATTGAAACAAGCTTGCCAAGGTCATAATCATATCTTATTTGTGATTTAAAAATCATACTTGTTAGAAGCCGTAAAGATACCGATAAGTTACTGTGCGCATTAAGATTTGTATTTTCTGTGTTTTCCGCATCCGTATTTTTTATAATATTTGCAAAAGTTGTTAAATTAATATTTATTCCTCGAACCGACCCTGACAGCAATAATTCGGTGTTATAGTTTTTTGTTGCCTTGAATTTTTGACGATTCAGGGTGAATCGCGAAAAGACGGTACCATTACGCATTTTGAAAGGCTTCGAAATTATAGCTCTGATTTCTTCCACCGTGTTGGATAGTATCGCTTCTTGAGTCGGGTTAAATTTGGTGTAATTCAGGTTGAATTTTAAACTATGGGGCAAATTATAACTGAGCGTTCCTTTATATTTTACTCTGTGGGTATATTCTTGTGTAAAAAAAATGTTGGATGCTATCCTTATAGAAGAATTGATAAAAGGAAGGTATTTTTCTTTTGAGTTGGACGAAAGGTATTCTACCCCCCCGCCAATCGTAATTCGGCGCGACAACCCATAATGGAATCTTGCTTGCGAAAACACACTGCTTATTGTATCTTCCACAAGACCGGAACTAATGGTATATTCCAATTCCTTTACTGGAAGAAAGTTGTGCGGAACTCTGAGGTTCTCTTTAGCGATTTTTTCTTCGCCCCAAGGTCCGTAATAACGGCGTGTAATCTCCGTATTTCCATAAACTAGAGGTACGTCAAAAGTAAAGAAACCCGACGCATCAGCCTTTGCATAGTCGATTAGAACATTATTTACATATAGCTCAACTGTCCATCCGGGTTCTGTAAAATCGCTCACGGTATAAGTGCCAAAAGATTTTCTGAGAATCGTTGACGAGTTGGTAACTTGCACACCTAAAACGGGATAGAGAATTGTTGATATTGGCTGAGCTGAAATATTCCCAACCATTGCCTGTCGCATTACTTTTCGGTCGTTATTTACAGATCGCCAAAGATAATATTGATTCTTTAAAGAGAATGGTTGACCGAAACCATAATTGATTGCACTTTTTAATTCTCCACCTGCCAAAACAGCCCCCAGCGTTAAGTTGAGCCGGGTATTGATAGTTCCTTCTGTTTCTTGAGTTGAGGTTAATGACCAATCTGCTGTTCCAAAATGAAATAAAGTATGGGTTTTACCGATGGTTGAATCGGCTTTAAAATCTCCTTTTAAACGATTGATGTTTAACCGCATTTGTTCCAAACGCATCTCGCGAATGGCAGGGAGTTCTAATTTTGATTTCAGAGATACGGAAAGACTTCGGAAGTTGAAGGTGCTTTCTAAGCCAAAAATCTGACCGAAATAGTTCAGTTTGAGATATAAGTTCGTTTCTGTGCGAATCAAATCAACTGCATCGAGTTCATAGTTTTTGTCTCCGTAAAGGATACGGTGGTTTATTCTATCTATTAGATAATTGTTTTTTTGATTTATAAAAAACCCACTTATTGAATCCAATCCATCAGTCGGAATAAATTTAATTTTTAAGATTTTGAAAACATCGATTATTGGTAAATAAATATCTTCCTCACTGATTAACGCGGGTATTTCATAATTACCCATTTGTTGAACATTGATAATTACCAATACTTCATCATAATCCGGAATAGTGTCCCCTGCCAAAGCATTAGTTGGAATAAAAAACAAAGACAGTAAAACACTTGTGAAAAACCGGCAACAGAAAAGAGGATAAAAGCGCGAATGGCTTTTAATAATAGGGCATTTTTTTTCGCTGTACATGACAACTCAAATTGACAATCAATGATTGAAAATGAATAGGAATTACCAAAATGACCTGAACAATCCGTTTTCGTTTGACATAGGAGAAAACAAATTTTCAGGTACCTCAATCACTGATGCCGATAATGTTCGTATGTACAGATGAGGAGACCGCCTCCCTAGGATTCAACAGGATTTGGTCAAAAGTTACCTTTGGCTTTGCATTGTTATTAAGACCACTTGGAGCCTTCAATTCAGTGATGGCACTGGAGTTGAGTTCCAAGTCAATAATGGATCCCATTTGGGCTATGGAATCTTTTTTAAAAACGACCAATAGGATAAAAAAGAAAAGAGTGGTGAGATGTTTGGGTCTCATGTTTGTTTGTGTTTATTTTGTTTTTTTAGCTCAAATCACCAACCCTACTACATGGCGTAGGAAGCTGTGTGGAAAAGGAGGAAACTCCAGTTGGCTCACCAAAGACAGCAGACTTTAGATTTTAGAATTTTTAGATTTAAAAATTAATTGTATTATCTGGGTTTGAAAAAAAAACGATAAAATCTAAAATTCATGAAAATCTTTTGCTCGAAGTCTTTTGTCAAAAGTAAAATAGAAATAGATTGGTTTGAACTTTCAGGGAGGGTGTTAAATTGTTTGGATTAAGATTCTGGTGCAAATATGTTGCTTTTAAATAGTGATTTCAAAAACCTTCGGTTATCGGTTGTTTTTGAGCAGTTTTCATCAACATTTGCCCTGTTTTTGAAAGTGATGTTTTGCAAATCTGCAGCATTATTGAATCTAATTTTTTTGTTTTCTCCATCAGGACGCTATGACTTTACAGGATTTAGATTCTTTAGCACTTAGTTTGAGCCCCTTTAAAATATTGCATGGAGGTATTTTTTTGGGCTTCTAAATGATCCATTTCTAAAAACAGTAATCCAGCTTTGAAAAAGGCATTCGGTCTCTTTCGACTGCTTACATTTGATTTACTCATAATGAAGGTTAAAATACAGAACAACATTTCCACTATAAGTGCCAGGTGGGTTAGCAGAACTTGAGCCTATCGTGAGTGTCCCTCCTACATACACGGTAGTCGGAGTCCCATTTTCAACAGAAGGAAATTCCGGGTTAGCAGTTCCAATATGCAACAACAAAGAACCTCCATTGCTGCCTGATAGGCTAACAGTGGGCGAATCAATTTGCAATGAAAATTGATCCTGACCATCGCAGTGGTCGTTACCGTGGTCGTTGCCATGGCCATTTCCGTGGTCGTTACCATCATCATCTTCGCAAAGGGTATTATCCAAAATAATTGTAAATGCTGCCAATGAAAAAGTTGAACCTATAAGCGCAATGTTCCCCGTGGCTAAACGACTTCCGGTATTTGAAACGGTTACGGTACCTCCTGTAACATCATATTGAGAAACAGTTCCAAAATCCAAGTCCTGCGTACTTATAATTTCAATCGGTTGAGAATAAACCATTTCAACCATTGAAATCAATAGAATCAATAATGAGAACTTTACCACATTCATTGATTTAATGGCTTTTTGTTTATTGGTTGGGTAAATTTTTAGCAATTGAGTTGGCTCCTTTCCACTTAGGAATGATGAATAAAAAAATCAATACTTTTCTTAACCACCCCATTGTGAGATTACCCACACAAATCGACTTAGAATTTATTTGGTGCCAGTTAAAATATTGCTGCTTTAAATTTTATTGCAATGCCAATTCCGCTTCCGCAAGTTTTTTGTTTTTAGCATCGGGTTGGGTTGAATATGTGACAACCAATTTCCCTTCATGGTAATCTACCTCTTCCGTTTTTTTGAGCTCTATCTTGCATTTCCTTAAATTTCCGGGTGTATAAACAGCAAACCCGTTTATTTTTCCAACCACCGTTTTTTTGCCATCTGAGGATATATGCCTTACCACAAGATCTCCATAAACCGACATATTCCCTGTTCGGTGAAATTCCATTTTGATAATTGGAATCGTATCATTAAACTCTTCAAAAGATAAATTTGAAAGGCTAACCTCAGTGGTAGATTTCCCACGGCGAATAATATTGGCTATGCTAATTCCAAAGGCTGGGATTAAACGCACAGAGATTCCAGTAGTATCTTTTTCTTGAATTTCTTCTTCGCCCAGGGGTTTAACTACAGGTACTGCGCTAAAATATAAATGCGATCGGTATTCGCCTTCTTTTAATTGGCTTGTTTTTGTAAGTTGTAGTTTTACAACTTGCGATTCGTTAGGCTTTAAAACTACCCGGCGAGGGAAAAAGCGGATGTAGGGGTCGGCAAAATACTGGCCCGTGTCAGGTTGGGTTATTTTTTCAAAACCTCCATCTTCCCTCATACGTATATTGATATATGAAATATTATACCTTGCAGTGTCCTTCCCAATATTACTTAAATTAATGGCTTGAGATCTTTTTGAACCATCAAAAACAACTCTTTTGGGAAATATAAGCAGATTGCCTTGTGCCAATGCTTTTCCCGAAAAAAGGATTAATAATCCAAATAAAACAAAAGAAAAATAAGTTGGAGTTTTTCTTTTGATGGATGACTGGCGATCTGTTCCCGTTTCATTAAAATTAATGTTTTGCATGTTTGTCATTTTTTTAGCTCAATTTTATTTTTAGTTACAAGACGTTGGCTTGAATTGACGTAAAAAGCATTATGTGTTTATTTGTTTGAATTCAAAACCTGGGTATTAGAATCTGGATAAAAAAAGGTTGCAAATGTCAGCTTTTCTTTAAGAAAAAGATGTTTTAATTGTAGTCGACCCTGACAGCAAATCCTGATGATTTTGTATATATTCCTGGCGCTTGAGAGCCTTGCACATTTAAAGTAGCTCCAACATAAAAAGTTTGTGCGCCGGCAATTAATATACCGGCTCCTGATGGGGAGCTAGTAAAAGTTCCTATTTCCATAATTATATTACCGTTTCCTCCTTGCTTTTGAAGGGTGTAATTCCCATTTGGAAGGGTTATAGAATAGGTGAAATTGGCTGCACCTGTAACATTAAATGAAGCAGCAGTAACTGTCCCTGCATTTGCGGGAAGAGAAACACCACCAGTTGACGATCTTGTTCCGGCAGGAGTTAAAACGACCGTCCCTCCTGAAGAATTTACCGTCACATTTCCGAAATCCATGTCGGTTGCTGTGGTGATAGAAATGGGGGTGACAATATTAACTTTTGCTTTTAACGAAATTGAAGCTTGTGCCAATGCGGTCGTAGAAATTCCAATTATAATGATTGGGATTCCTAAAAAGAAGCTAGTTTTATTCACGGTTATTTTTGTTTGAGTTTCTGTTTTAAAAAATATTATTTTTAGTTTGGGAACGGTGGCAGGGCGGGGACAGGTTTTGGCTAAAAATGATCCCGTTTTACATTGATACTTCGTTACTTTTTTTGTCAGTTCCGAAGGTTATGCACTGCAAAAAGTGCCCTGTCTCGGCAAAAAATAGATGCTTTTATCTCTAAAAGCAACCTCCAAACAAGTTCTAATTTCAAAGAGCACCAACTTAGAAAAAGTGTCGATTTTTTATATGTAGGTTTTTTAGTTATAGTTCACCGTAACAGCAAATCCTGCGGAATTTGTATATACTCCTGCCGGCTGAGAACCGTTGACATTTAAAGTAGCGCCGACCTTTAATGTTTGGACTCCAGCCGTCAGTGTACCTGTCCCGGATGGAGAACTGGTAAAAGCATTTACAATCATCGTTGCATTTCCGGGTCCTTGGTTTTTAATGGAATAATCTGATGATGGAAGTGTAATTGAGTAAGTGAAATTGCCTTCTCCTGTTACATTGAATGAAGCAACAGAAACCGTACCCGCGGTTGCAGGTAGCGTGACACCACCCGTGGATGATATTGTTCCCGCCGGAGTTAAAACAACTGTACCTGATGTGGAGCTAACAGCTACATTGCCAAAATTTATGTCCGTTGTTTTGGCGATGGCAATGGGTCTTACAATCCTAGCTGTTGCTGTGGCTGATGCGGTTATTTGTGCAGAGGTGTTGCTAGAAAAACCAATCACTAGGATTGGGGCTCCCAAAATGAGGATTGTTTTTTTCACTTGTTTCTTGTTTGAGTATTGGCTAAAATAAAACTTATTCTGTAGTGCATAGGAAAGATGAAAACTTAAAATAAACAACTGCTATGCACGGTGAATGGGGAGGATTTGCAATCAATGAATTGGGGGTTATTACCATCAAACTGGGCTAGAATATTTCGACGACAATAGGGCACTTTTCTTAAATCATCATTTGAAAGAAAACAAACAAATGTTACGTGGAGAAAAAGAGCTGCACTAGCCACCCAGGCTAGGCAGCTCTTTTAAAGCTTTACGTGATGTTTTAGTTATAATTAACGGTAACATTAAATCCCGTTGCATTGGTATAGGCACCGGCAGTTTGAGAACCGCCGACATTTAAAGTAGCGCCAACATTCAATGTTTGAGCGCCCGCAGTTAATGTACCGGTTCCTGAAGGAGAACTGCTAAAATTATTAACTACCATGGTTTCAGTGCCCCCCGTCCTTGTAATAGTGTAATCAGAAGACGGAAGCGTAATGGAATAGGTGTAAGAGCCTTCTCCAGTTACATTAAACGAAGCAGCAGTAACGGTTCCGGTTGTTGCAGGAAGGGTAACACCACCCGTAGATGACCGGGTACTTGCCGGGGCTAAAACAACAGTACCTGATGAAGAACTAACAGCGACATTACCAAAATCCATGTCAGCCGCATTTGCGATAGCAATGGGTGTTACAATGGTTGCTGATCCGGTAGCTGAAGCAGTTACTTGGGCGAATGTGCTTGTAGAAAATCCAATCAAAGCGATTGCAATTCCCAAAAAACTTAGTGTCTTTTTCATAGTAAAAAAAATTTAGTTAAAAAAATTAAAAAATAGGTTCGTGTTTGTAAACTAAGCGTACAAACGCGCTTGTTTTAATTGCAGCCTTGCTGTAATTAAAATATTCTTTATCCCTTCAGGGTATAAAAACTCAATCCTTATTTTGAAAATGGGAAATGAACATTGTTTGGGTTTAATTTAGAGGGGGGTAACTGTGTTTATATTTGTTTTTGGACCTCCTGAAACGGGTCCATTTTTCGATGCCTGAATATTGTGTAATGCGAAAGCCCCAAGAGGACAATCATCCATACCCAAGCATTGGGAAGATAACCATTTTCACAACGACCTTCCCCAACTTGCCCCGATACACCGGGGGATTCTCGCCGGGAAAGTATCATCGAAAAAGAGAAAATTTCAATCCAAAACTCGTTGCGAAAATTCGGGGGGGGGAAGTTTTTAACAAGTTCGTAATGACCAAGAAATCAACTAAAAAAAATGGAGTATCTTAAAAAGTCAAGAAGCAGGGGAGATTTTTCAAGTCTAGGGGGAGGCAAAAAGTATGCCAACGTAATTGGCAATTAATAAATTTGAAGACCGCAAAAGGGTGGGAGAAAACGAAAAAGCAGCTTTGCACATTTTTCGCATTAAACAAATATATTGGCAAAAAAAATGAGAGTGTATATAGACGAAATTTGTGCAGAAAAGGTGGCGTGGAGCTAAAAATCAATTAATTATAAATAATTTTTTTTCCTAATCCGTCATTTGAAGGATTAGTCGCTAATCAGCGCTTGTTTCTCAATTTCAAACCTCAGCCGTTTTCTTTTTCCAATTCAGCAGGGTCTCCTTCTTCCTCTGGTTTTTCGTGTTTGACGAGTGCATTTTCCCGCATTTCAAAATAGTTTTTTCGATTACGGGCAATGTCAATAGCTAAAAATAGAGCGCTGCGAAAAGAGGTAGGGTCGGCAGAATTTTTTCCGGCTAGGTCGAAAGCAGTGCCATGGTCCGGCGAGGTTCGGATGTGGGATAATCCGGCTGTGAAATTGACCCCTTGTCCAAAAGAAAGCGTTTTGAAGGGTATTAAGCCTTGGTCGTGGTACATGGCTAAAATGCCGTCGAATTTTGCATATTGCCCGGCCCCAAAAAAGCCGTCGGCAGGGAAAGGTCCCATGACCATCATGCCTCCCTTTTTGCATTCAATCACAGCCGGACGAATGATTTGCTCTTCCTCCTCACCCATCACCCCTTCGTCGCTTGCGTGGGGATTCAATGGTAAAACGGCAATGGCGGGCCGGTCAATACCGAAGTCCATCTTCAAACTTTCGTCCATGGCACGCAGCTTGCTGATAACGCGGGCTTTGGTGATGGCAAGAGGCACTTCCTTCAAGGGAAGGTGATTGGTCACCAACCCTACCCGAAGCGTATCATTGACCAACAGCATCAGACTTTCGTCGCCCTCGAGTTGGGCTGTCAGGTATTCGGTATGTCCCGTGTAGGGGAAATCTGCCAACTGCATGGCTTTCTTGTTGATGGGTGCCGTGACGAGGGCATCGATGTGGCCGGATTTGAGGTCATTGACCGCTGCATCGAGTGAGATGTAGGCATATTTTCCGCCCTCTTCCATGACTCTGCCCAAAGTGATATTCACGTTTTCCTGCCAACAATTAACGACGTTAATTCTATCAAGTTTTAAATGTTCGGCTGTCCGGAGCGATTGAAAATGAAATTCTTCAATATCGACAATATTCTTATGATACGAAACGACTTTTGAAGAACCGTAGATGACAGGGACACAAATATCTTGGATTTTCTTATTCGCGAGGGTTTTCAAAATCACCTCTAGTCCGATGCCGTTCAGGTCTCCTATGGTAATTCCTATCTTTAACTTTTTCATTAGTTGACAAATATTTTGGGAAGTTGAATTTTGTTGATTGAATATTGCTGCGCTTAATCTACTTTTGTGCTGCAATTTCCTGGTTAAAAATTAACCGCGCTAAGTTAGCGAATTGGATTGTAACTTCTCAATTGCTACCATGCAGCCTATGAAGGCAAAAAAATCATACGGACAGCATTTCCTCGTCAATGAAGATATTGCCCATCGCATCGCCAATAGTCTTTTGTTGGCTAAGCAATGCGGGAAGGTTCTGGAAGTCGGTCCGGGTAGGGGCATGCTGACAAAATATTTGCTGCAAAAAGAAACCGACTTAATTGTGGTGGAAGCCGACCGGGACATGGTTTT
>CAZJYF010000049.1:0-13497 GCA_964549665.1 uncultured Saprospiraceae bacterium | reverse complement strand
TTTTTATTGTCAAATTTATTTTCAAAAGGGAAATCTACTTCCGTAAAAGTGGGAATGATTTCTTCCGGAACGCTAAAGTCACAGGCTTTGACGTAAGGGTCTTTCGTGTCGTTGTAAAAAAAGTAAAAAACGGCTAAAAGGGCAACTACAATAATTGCTGCAAGGCTGAGGAGGATTTTTTTCATTTTGAAAATGGGTTAGAAATTATTCTGAAATTTGGAATATCGCCAACTTATGCAGGCGATACACAAAACGTAAATATAGCAATACCCCAAAAAATAATTTGAAATCCATCCCCAAATTACAGGAGGACGACGACCAGATATGAATACGATTTGCAAATTTGATAGGGACCTCAATAATCAATGAAATTGAGTTCTGTCCTAATGAGATTGGAAACTTCCACAGATTAAATTAATTTTTCAACCAAAAGATATACGCGTGTGCCTAATCCGTCAATCCAACGATTTTCAGGATTTACATCAAAATACTTTGCCTGAACTATTGCCTTTTGAACATGGGGAAGAAAATGGGAAAGGTCTGGATTTCTTTTGTTGTATGAACCAAGAATATCTAATAATTCTTTTTCCAACCTCGTGCGAGTCTTACTGACTTTCTTGTTTTCGAAAAATTCCTCTTTAACTTCATCCGTCCAAGACTCTACCTTAGCAACATGGAGTAAAAGCCAAAATTCAAAGCAAGGATTGCTCAGAGCAAAAAAATAATTCGCCTTTTGATGACAAGCCTTCGCTATATTTTTTATCATTTTGGCACTCCAGGAATCTCTGTCAATTACGACCCAAAGTTCGTCTCCATCAACGAGGACATATTCTTTGGCATAGGCATCGAGGGCTTCCAAAACATCTTTTGGTGAACTGGCTGTGGAATCTTTTTCCAAAACTTCGATTTTCACTTTTGGGTTTGCTTTTGTTTCTAAACCATTGAAATATTTCTTTTCAGTGGCGTACCCTTCCGTAGCGATCACAAAAAAAGTTCGTGCATCCCTTTTTTGACTTTTCCTGGGGGTAAGCCCTTTTCTTTCTCTTGGCATATTCTTTTTGATGCTAATTTGCCAACCACCCTAATTTTTCCACATCCCCTACAACGGGGATACCTCCAAATCTTCCTTGCAAGTATCCTTTTCGAATCTCTTTATCATGCCGGGGTCTAAATTCCTCTAATGAAAAAAGTTTCGATTCGCCATTTTCGTTTTTCTCAACAAACCAAATTTCGTCCCTCCTAATCAATTTCAAATCTAACAAAGAAGATTCGTGGGTAGTTACAACTAATTGACTTGCCAGTCCGGAAGAATTTTCTAAAAATAACTCAATGACTTTTTTTGACAAAATTGGATGCAAACTTCTATCGAGTTCATCAATCAAAACGACCTTTTCCTCCACGGTAAGCGCAAATAATGCAGGAATTATATCAAACAATCTTTGGGTACCATCCGATTCGTCGCCAACGTCAAAGAGGATTTTATTATTTCCTGAATCGATATGGAGGGTCAATAGACGATTGAATTTAATTTTGCCGTCTTTATCCTTGAATATTGAAAAAAAATTCCCACCAACAAATAACCCCCTTCTTTCGTCAAAACCCATATCCTGAAAATTTTGAAGAATATCATCTTTCACATTATCTGGAAAGCCTTTTAAAAAATTTTCAAAATTAACCGCCTTATTAACAATTTCTTCAATGCCGGTATCAAAAAACTTAAGAAATTCCCTAAATGCTTTCGAAAGTGCACCATCATCTCCGATTAAACCGATTTCCCTATATTTTGATTGTGGGTATATTACAATCAAAGTATCAGCAAACCATTCAAAGGTTTGGAGAATTGGCTTCAATTTAGAGATAGTGTGAACGTTTCTTCTACTCAGTTCAGTTAAGAAAAGTTGATTGGGAAGCGTGTCTAATCCAATGTATTTTACCCGGTTTTCATGCTCTTTCTTATCAAATTTTATATGCAAATCAAACGCCACCGAATTATCAGGATTAGTCTTTCGATTAAAAATAGGTTTGTCTGAAGTTTTTCCAACCTCAAAAAGCCACTCCTCTGTAATTCTTTTCGTTCTCAAAAGAATATCAAATCCATAAGCATATATTTTTTGGCCAATCTTAATTTCAAATTCAAAAGAGGTGGAGCTGTCAATTTTCGCAGGGTCTAACCTGAAATGTTTATTAAAAGACGTCACTTTTTCAACGCCATTGACGATTAACTCTCTTGCGAAATCAACGCTTCTGATAAAATTGGATTTTCCCGAAGCATTGGCGCCATAAATAACTGCGGTTTTTAATACGCCGATATCCTTTTTCCCGGATTTGATTACATGCCCGCTCAACTTTTGGCTTTGCCCGGCAATCATTGAGAATTCCGTCTTCTTATTAAAAGACAGAAAATTCTCGATTTGAAATCGTATAAACATTGTGTTCTTTATTTTTTAGACAAAATTAGTGATTTTTTCACGTTTAATACAATTTTATTAAAACAAAAATAATTGAAACATCAAAAACATTCAAATGCGTTTGTGGAAAAAATCCTGCAAACAAGCGCTTTACTCCTTTCTCAAATTCCCTATCTTCGCCCTTCATGCGATTAAAGTCTTTGGAAATAAAAGGGTTCAAGTCGTTCGCCAACGAAACGGTGATTCATTTCGGGGAAGACGTCATCGGCATCGTCGGTCCGAATGGTAGCGGGAAGTCGAATATCGTGGACGCTATCCGGTGGGTATTGGGCGAACAGAAAAGCCGGGAGCTGCGGTTGGATACCATGTCGAGCATTCTTTTCAATGGCAGCAAAAAACGAAAGCAGGCAGGATTGGCAAAGGTGTCGTTGACTTTTGACAATACAAAAAACCTCCTCCCGACGGAGTATCAAATGATTACGATTAGCCGGATGTTGTATCGTTCGGGGGAAAGCGAATACCGTCTGAATGGGGTTCCCTGCCGCCTCAAAGACATCACTTCCCTGTTTTTGGATACCGGAATCGGGTCGGATTCCTACGCTATCATCGCCTTGAACATGGTAGATGACATTCTCGCCGACAAAGACAACGCCCGCCGGAAGATGTTCGAACAAGCAGCCGGAATTTCAAAATATAAAATTCGAAAAAGGGAAACGTTAAACAAATTGAAGAACACTTCGGCGGATTTGGAACGGATTGAGGATTTGTTGTTTGAAATTGAAAATAATTTGAAGCTGTTGGAAAAGCAGGCCCGCCGGACGAAGCGGTATTTTGACCTGAAAGCGAAGTACAAAGATTTCAGTTGGCAATTAGCCATTTTGAAAATCGGGCGGTTGAAGGAACTGCGCGAAGAAATTGGTGGGCAAGTGAGGAAGGAAGAAGATAAATGCCGACAGTTGGACGTGGAAATCGGACAGTTGGAGTCGAAGTTGGAAGCTGAAAAGAAAGCAAATCTGGATAAGGAAAAAGCGCTTTCCGAACGACAACGAGAACTGAATGCTTTGGTGGGCAACATCCGGGGCATGGAGAATGACAAGAAAATCCTGGAGCAAAAAGCGCAATTTATTGAAACAAACCGGGTGAAATTGGGGGAGCAAATTCAAAGTTCGAAGGGGCGGTCGATGCAGTTGGAACAGGATATTGAATACTATCGCGGTCATTTGAACGAAGAAAAGCGGTTGGAAACGGAACTGGAGGAACAGTTGAAAGAAGCGGAATCGGTTTTGGCTGCGATTCGCAAAAATCACGGAACCTTGAAGGCAGATTTGGATGCCGTGGTCAAGAATCAGCAAGAGGTTGAACGGGAGTTGTTTGAGCTGGAAAAACAGCGCGCCGTAAACAACAATCAAATCGACACCTATCGCAGCAATTTGAAACACGAAGCTGAAGAAGCAACAAGAAGGCAGACTGAAATCGAAGGTTTGCAAAAGAAGATAAAAACCCTGGAGAAAGAAACGACAGCCAAAAAAAAACATCTGGAAAAATTGGAAAAAGGGGAAGAACAGCGTCAAAAAGAGGTGGAATCTTTGGAAGCGGAATTGGAGCTTTTGTCGAAAAAGATTCAACAAGTAAACCGGGAACTGGACGCCAAACGCAACGAATTTCGACTGACGAAGAGCATGGTGGAAAACTTGGAGGGCTTCCCTGAGAGCATCCGTTTTTTGAGCGACCAAAATAACTGGAGCAAAAATGCACCGCTTTTGTCGGATTTGATTTATGTGGAAGAGGAGTACCGGATTGCCATCGAAAACTATCTCGAGCCATATTTGAATTACTACGTTGTGCAGAACCTGGAAGAGGCATTTCAGGCGATTAAATTGTTGAATAAGACTCAAAAAGGCAAAGCCAATTTCTTCCTTTTGGATGCCTTTTCGGGCTACCTTTCGCCGATGCAGTTGCTGCCGGAAACGCAACGGGCGATTGATTTAGTGAAAACCGACGCAACCTATCAAAACCTGGTGAGTTATCTTTTAGAGAATGTATTAGTTACAGAAAGTGAAGAAGTTGCAATGGAAATCACCAACGACAACACGGTGCTACTCTCCCGTTCCGGCCGTTTTATTCAACGAAAATACAGCCTCGGAGGTGGCTCGGTAGGATTATTCGAAGGCAAAAGAATCGGAAGGAAAAAGAACCTGGAAATATTAGATGCTTCCATCAAAAAAGCGGAGCAAAAAGAGAACAAACTTTCGACTGAATTCTACCACATCAAGTCAAAAATCGAATCGCTGAGAGAGCAGCAAGACCGTCGTGCCATTCGGGATGAAACAGAGGAATTGAACCGCTTGGCACAGGAAAAAGTGAGCTTGGTTACCCGTTTGGAAAACCTGGAGTTCAACTTAAAAACCTGGTACAATAAAAAGGAACAGGACGAGACCCGCGTGGTGGAATTGACCACCGAGGTGGAACGAATCGAGGAGGCACTACAGCACAAAATGAACCTGGTCAGCAAAGCTAGAGAGAAGATTTCGAATACGGATGGTTCTTTCCAGCAAGTAGCCAAACAATTGAGCGATGCTTCGGCGGCGTTTAATGAAAAGAACATCGAATTCATTCGCCAACAAAACAAAGTGAGTAGTTTCCAACGAGAACTTTCCTTCCGGGGAAAGCAACTCGAAGAGACCAAAACAGCCCTGACAAACAATCAAAAGGCCCTCGAACAGGCGGCCCTTGACATCCGCCAAATCCAAGACGATGCCGACCAACTAGAAAAGGATTTGCTAAAATCCTACGAACAACGCAAACAGAAAGAAGGCAAACTGACCGAAGCCGAACAAAATTATTTCAAAGCCCGCGGCGGCATCAACGAAATCGAAGGGCTCATCCGCAAAATCATCAAGACCCGGCAGGATGCCCAAATTTTGGTCAATAACCTAAAGGACAAGCTGACGGATGTGCGCTTCAAGTTGCAGTCGGTGACAGAACGGATGCGAATCGAGTTTGGGATTCAGGCTTCGGAACTAGAAGTTCGACCATCGGATAAACCGGAAACCGAAACGGCGAAGCCGGAACTTTCCGAAGAGGAATTGACCATGCAGGTGGAACGACTCAAAAACCGGCTCGAGAATTACGGGGAAGTCAATCCGATGGCGATGGAAGCCTACGATGAAATGAAGAATCGCCACGAAACCATTACTACCCAAAGAGACGACATCCTAAAAGCAAAGGAAGACTTGTTGGAAACCATCAAGGAAATTGAAGAAACCGCCACCACCCAATTTCTGTATGCCTTCGACCGAACCCGCCTGTTCTTCATCGACGTCTTTCGCAGCCTTTTTTCGACAGAAGATACGGCAGATTTAATTCTGTTGGAACCGGCGAATCCGCTGGAATCGAAAATCGAAATCATCGCCAAACCCAAAGGCAAGCGCCCGCAAACCATCAGCCAACTTTCCGGTGGTGAAAAAACCTTAACCGCCATTGCCCTCCTTTTTGCCCTCTACCTTCTCAAACCTGCACCCTTTTGCATTTTTGACGAGGTGGATGCCCCACTCGATGATGCGAACATCGAGAAGTTCAACAAGATTATTAAAAAATTCTCAAAAAACTCCCAATTCGTCATCGTCACCCACAACAAGCAAACGATGGCTGCCGTGGATACGATTTATGGGGTGTTCATGCAAGAACAGGGCGTGTCGGCTGTTACCGCCGTTGACTTTCGGGATATGAAGCATTCGGCAGTTTTGGAGGAAGTCAGTCAATGATTGGGGACAATGATTCGTTTTGCGAAATGTTTCACAAAAGATGAAAAGTACCTGCCCTTTTTAAATCAAAATTTAATCTCCAAACTTCAGAGGAAATATTTAACTGCTTTCCAATAAATGACTTTCAATTTTTAACGACTTTTACTTTTACATTTTAAATTTTAAATTAAAATGAATCATCCTTTACCGGGAGGAAAATGAAACATATCAATATGAAAAAACCTCGACCGTACCTCCTTGCGGAGACAAACTGGAAAGCCGTTAAGGACACTGATTACCAAGTGGTCGTCCTCCCTTGGGGCGCAACGGAAGCCCATAATTACCACCTTCCGTACGGAACCGATAATTACGAAACGAACTACATCGTCGAAGCCGCCGCCCGGCAGGCTTGGGAAGCAGGGGCCAAGGTAATTGCGCTGCCCGGCATCCCGTTTGGCGTCCAATCCGGGCAATTGGACATCAAGTTGTGCATGAACCTAAATCCAAGTACGCAACTCGCCATCTTGAAGGATGTGGTGGATGTGCTTTCCCGGCACGGCCTCCGCAAACTCGTCATCCTGAACGGGCACGGAGGGAATAACTTCAAAATGATGATTCGGGAATTGTTTGTTTGCTATCCCGGCGTTTTCATCTGCGAAGTAGATTGGTTTAAAATAGGCACGAGAAGTGACTTTTTTGAAGCCGAAGGCGACCATGCCGATGAGATGGAAACCAGCCTCATGCAACACATAAGCCCCAACTTGGTACTCCCGCTTTCTGAAGCCGGGGATGGGGCTGCCAAAAAATACAAAATCAAGGCCTTTCAAGAAGGTTGGGCAACTTCGCAAAGGCATTGGACGAAGGTGACCAAGGATACCGGAGTCGGCAATCCGGCGAAAGCAACGGCAGCAAAGGGCAAGAAATACCTGGACAAGCTTGTCGAAAAAATAAGCGAGTTTTTGGTCGAGTTGGCGGAATGTGATGTAGATGATTTGTATGAATAATTTCGACCAAAAAAAACAAATTATGAATTCGACAGAATAGCTCTGATTTGCTCGATATCCTCCGGGCCCGTTCGGCAACAGCCACCAATCAGACGAGCCCCGGCAGCGTACCACTGCTTCGCCATCTCACCAAAAGGAACTTTCGCATGACCCAGCCACCAACAATGCGAGTCGGCATTCCAGATTTCTCCACTGTTTGGATAAACCAAAAGCGGCTTATCCGTGACAGCAGCAGCCTTTTGCAGCAAGGGTTCTACAAATTGAGGGGCAGTACAATTTAGACCAACGGCAATGATTTGTTCCGTATCATTTGCCAAAGCAACGGCATCTGCAAAAGGCGTTCCTTCGCTGATATTCGTTTCATCTTTGCAACTAAAACTGAGGTAGGCAACGGTATTGGGCAAGGTTGTCAAGCCGCGCAGCAAAGCTTTGGCTTCCGCCAGGCAGGGAATCGTTTCGAATGCCAGCAAATCGGCTCCACTGTCGGCCAAAACGCACATCCGGGGCTGGTGGAATTGCCAAAGTTCTTGGATAGTCAAACCGTAGTCGCCCCGGTATTCGGCGCCATCTGCGAGGAAGGCACCGTAGGGTCCGACAGAAGCGGCTACCAAGGGTTTCAACCGACCTTTCCTATTGCTTGCCGTGCCCCAAAATTCATCTCGTGCCCGGCAGGCGAGTTCTACACTCCGACGAAATAATTTTTTTGCCGGTTCCTCTCCAATTCCGCGCTTGGCAAATCCCTCAAAGGTAGCCTGATAACTAGCGGTGATCACCAAATCGGCGCCTGCTTTGAAGTAGTCGAAATGTACTTGCCGAACCAATTCCGGCGCTTCCAAAAGCAGTTTGGCAGACCAAAGCGGATCCTTCAAATTCGCCCCTCTACGCTCCAATTCAGTGGCCAAAGCGCCGTCCAAAATCAGGAAACCATTTTGCTGCAGAAAAGGCTGGAGTGGATTCATTTGGGAAAATGGTTGGAATTTTTCTAAACGAGTCGCTTGTGACTTTTGCAGGTCACACGGGTTCATTCCCTCACGACACTTACCGTCATCTGTTTATCGTAATCCCCCTGAATGACGGGCGACTGCCGGTTGCCGGTGTAATTCATCACATTTTCATAAATGAAATCGTACAATTCCTGCACCGTCACCACCTTGTTTCCATCCTTATCCGCTTCTCCTTTCAAGCCCCGAATGAGAAAATGGCTGAAAACGCCCTGCCGCAAACCGCTGCTTTCAAGGGAGGTTTCATCCGATTTCGAAGACATGATTAGGGCAGTGCCCGGCTGTGCCTGAGCCAGGGTTTTGTAATAATCTTCCAACACGTTGCGCACATTGCCGCTCTTCAAAGCCAATAAACTGCCCGAATGGCAAGCATCGGCAATGCAGAGTTTGTATTTTGCAGGACTTTGGTCCAGGATGCGATTGATCTCCTCGTGCTCCAATTTATTGTTGAAACCGTCAAAATCGATGGGCAAAAAAGCGCCCTTTACCCCATGACCGGAATAGTACATCAGAACGAGGTCATTCGGACCGGCTTTCATAAAAATTTCATTCATTGCATCCAATATCTTGTCTTTGGTAGCGTCCTCATCAATCAGGAGGCGAATTCGTTCATCAGCAAGGGCACCTCCCTCCGGACTTTTCAGGAAAGCGTACATTCGATAAGCATCGTCGTCGGTATAGCGAAGCGTGGGCATGTGGTTGTAGGATGAAATGCCAATGATCACTGCCCAGACTTTCATTTCATTCGCCTCTCGGATCACTTTGATATCCAACGGATTAGCAGATTCCGGCTTTTCTACTTTGGGTACATTCGGGTCACTATCCCCCATGTAAGTTCCTTCTTTCCAATAGCCGGTCACCTCCGTGCCATCCATGAGGAATAGCGCCCCTTTACCACTAAAACTTCCGAGCGCCCACTCGCCTTTGTAGCGTTCTCCATTGGAATAATAAACGACGCCGTCGCCGTCGGGCAAGCTGTTTTTGAAGGAGCCGATGTATTTTGCTGCGCCGTCTTTGTAGATGTAAACCCCCTTTCCGTTTTCGCAATCGCCCGCAATGCAACCGACTTGGCCGTACTCGATTTGCGGGTTACCGAAATATTCGCCCTCTTTCCATTCTCCGATTGTTTGGGTGTCATCGAGATGGTACAGTGCACCCTTGCCGTGGCGATAGCCATTTTTGAAGGGCCCGATATATTTTTCGCCATTGGGGTAGTAAAAAGTACCCCAACCATTCGACTTCCCGTCGAGGAACTGCCCCTCGTATTTGCTGCCATCGGCATAGGCGAACACCCCTTCTCCATTTTCACAATCGCCCGAAATACAACCCGATTGGATGTTGGTTCCATCGTCCGCTTCTTCCTCGGCAAAGACATCGGCAATGAGGTTTCCGTCTTCATCGACGGGTTGTCCTTTACGCCACTGCCCCGTCCACTGCCGGCCATCCGGAAAGGTTTTGGTGCCGCGCCCCTCCGGGTAGCGATGTTTCCATTGCCCTTGATATTTGCTTCCGTCGGTGTAATGGCAGGTACCAACGCCGTGAATTTCGCTGTCCTTAAATTGTCCGATGTATTTGGCGCCGCTGGGATAGAGATAGATTCCGGTTCCGTTCTTGCAATCGCCGGAGATGCACTGCGCCTTCAGTGATTTGCTAAAAGAGAAGGCCAACAGGAGGATAAGAATGGGAAGTCGTTTCATGTAATTGATAGGTGTGGATTTTGTGTTTTGCAATTATTTTGTCGGAATCAGGATTTGCGGGATGTGAGGATTTTCAGGATTGGAGGGGAGAAAAAACTAGCAATCCTGCCAATCTAATAATCCTGCAAATCCTGATTCTGACAATCACAGAGAATGTAAAACGATTTAGATTTCCAAAAGGTATTTCCCTAGAAATTTGTTTGCCAATTTATTGTAATACCCTCTCGTTATCTTTACAAAAAGATTCTTTCAATTTTTAAAAATGAAAAGATACCTACCCGCCGGAATCATCCTGCTTTCCCTGATAGGACTCATAATAATCCAAATGAGGTTGTTGGTTGTGGGAACCCAATTGGAAAAGCGAAAATTCGACCAAAAAATAGGGACGGTACTTTATCAGGTGGGGAAGTACATGGAAGGAGAAACTGAATTGGGAGATGCCTTGGTTCGCCTCTTCAAAATTACCGACGATTACTATCTGATCCCTAAAGATTCTTTGATTGCCTACGCCGAAAAGCAACTCGAAGATACCCTCAAATCAACCTTGCTAAAAAGAGGCATTGATACCCGATTTTCATTTGCCATAACCAATAATTACGCGGAAAAAGTATTTTTAAAAGGTCGCAATTTTGAAAAAGAAGACTTCCATTTCGGGCGCTACACCCGGCCCCTGGGGGGAAGAATCATCGGCGAATGCCACTGCGAACGAGTCTTGCATTTGGACATTAACAACCTTTTTGGTTTCCTGCTTTTGCAATTGGATTACCTGAGCATTCCCTCTGCTTTATTCATTGTGGCCATCGTCATTTGCCTAGTATTTTTAGTACGCATTCTCAACAAAGAACAACAACTCAACGCCATCAAAAACGATTTCATCAACAACCTGACCCATGAGTTGAAAACACCCGTTTTTTCAATTTCTCTTTCTTCCAAAATTGCAAAAAAACATTTGGAAGAAGGCCAGTTAGAAAATGCCGCCAATTTTCTGACTTTGATTGAAAGTGAAAACGAAAAATTGAAAACACACATCGACAAAGTGCTGGAATTAGCCACGCTGGAAAACAGCCGCCACGCTCTGAAAATGGAGCCCTCTGACTTGCACCAACTGCTTGCGGAAGTGGTTGAATATTTCGACCTTAAAGTGAAAGAACAAGGAGGTATCCTAATACAGCATTTAGAGGCAGAAAGCCACTATGTCGCCGTTGACAAAACGCACTTCAAAAACGTCGTCCACAATTTGTTGGAAAATGCTTTTAAATATAGCCAGGGGAAAGTGGAAATTGCTGTCACAACTCGCAATGAAAGTGGGCGATTTGTTTTGACAATCACCGATAAAGGCATCGGCATTGCGCCGGAACATCAAAAACGAATTTTTGAAAAATTTTACCGCGTTCCAAATAAAAATCTCCATCCGGTCAAAGGATTTGGCTTGGGGTTGAACTATGTCCAAAACATCGTAAAAGCGCATGGCGGAACGGTTAGCGTTGAAAGCGTTCTTGGAAAAGGTTCTACTTTCACCCTGACCTTTAAATCTGTAAAAGGAGGCTGAACGCGTTTATTCTTTAAAAATACCCAGGTGTATGAATCCTAAAATCCTTTTAGTCGAAGACGACCAAACGCTCGGTTTCCTACTAAAGGAATACCTCGGAATGAATGCTTTTACCGTCGATTTGGCCGGCAATGGGGCGGAAGGTTTTCGCCTTTTTAACGCCCAAAGCTATGACTTGTGCGTGCTCGACATCATGATGCCCGCGATTGACGGATTCACCTTGGCCGAGTTAATGCGAAACCGAAAGGCAAGCATTCCCATCATCTTTCTAACAGCTAAATCATTGAAAGAGGACGTCATCCGCGGCTTCAAAGTCGGCGCCGACGATTACATCAAAAAACCGGTTAATGAGGAAGAACTCCTCGCCCGCATCCACGCGGTTTTGAGGAGAGCAGCCGCAGCGCAACTCTCCGATCACCAAACCCAGTTCGAAATTGGGGGCTACACCTTCGAAAGCCAAACCCGCCTATTGCGTTTTCAAAAGGATAGCAAACAGTTGACCGAACGGGAAGCACTGGTTTTAGAAACGCTGTGTCGCAACAAAGGCGAACTGGTCTTGCGGGAATACATGCTGCAAGCCATCTGGGGAAAGAGCGATTATTTTTCCCGAAAAAGCATGGATGTGTTCATTTCCCGTCTGCGAAAATACCTCTCCAAAGACCCCTCTATTTCGATAGCGAATGTGCATGGCAGCGGCTTCGTATTATCCGACACTGGAAGCGAATAAATTTGGACGCCTGCCTTAATTTCCCTTTTTTTGCGTTCCAATGGATGTCTTTGCACCTACTATTTTCGACCACATATTGGTAGTTTTGCTTGGGATTGCCCTTCCCCTCTTCGCTGTTTTTCGATCCCAGCCGGGAATGAAAAACCTTCGCTTCGACACCCCAACCAAAATAGCCCTGTATTGGGGAAACAGCTTGAGTCTTTGGGTGGCTACTGTGGCGGTTGGGTTGGTTTGGTGGTTCAGCGGCAGGACGTTTGCCGAATTGGGCTTTCAGCCCCCCTACCCTTCCTCCTCTCCCACCTGGCTATGGCTGACGGCAGCCTTCGTAGTTCTCTATTTGCTCGACTGTGGTTTTCAATTATCCACACCGAAAAGACGCGTAAAAACAAGGACCCAATGGCAAAAAAACACCCCCTTCCTGCCCCAAACTGGAAAGGAACTGCAGCACTTCAGTTTTCTGGCCCTGTCCGCTTCAATTGGGGAGGAGGTAATTTTCCGGGCCTACTTCATTTCTTACCTGCTTTATTTTATGGGAAGTACCACCACCGGACAAATTTTTGCCGTGACGATCCCTGCGGTTCTTTTTGCATTCTCCCATTTTTACCAAAAGTGGAAAGCCGTGCTTAAAATTGTATTGATGGCCCTTCTGTTCGGAACCATTTTTTTGCTAACCCGCTCCCTGTTGGTATTGATTAGCCTACATTTTCTAGTGGATTTGGGAGGTGGGTTTATGGCGATGGGAATTTTGAAGGAGGAGGAAAAAAATTCGAACCCGAGGTCTTGAGCCTCTGACAACAAGAACTTGCAACATTCCTGTCTATGGGGGTGTACCATTTCTACTTTTTCAATCGATGAACATATGGCTGGAAAAGGAAAAAACAGTTCAAGGTGGTCTAGCTCAAAATGGTATTCCTTCCCAGGTTGGCTGAAAGAGAGTCTCCGACTATTAATAGGGCAACTCATCAGGTAATACGCCAACGTAGTCAGGCTCAATTTCGTTTTCAAACTGCACTGCCCGTATCGTTTCATGCCCTTCCATCAGCGCTTTGCACACCCGGTGCATCCCATCCATCACCCTACCCTGGTTACACAAAATAATCGGAAAGGATAAATCTACGGCGCCGATTAATTTTGCATGCTCAACAATGTTCCTGCAGCTTGGTTTGGTTCCATTTCCATACCAGTATTCTTCATTCAATTCCTCGATATCTGAAAGAGGTATTGTTTTAACTTCCAAATGAGAAGCTAGTTCAATCAAGCGGAAAACATCCCAAGAAAGTAGGCCTCTCTCAGAGTTCCGAAAATGATATTGCTGTCTAAGTGCTCGTAATAAAATAAATCATTCATATGATGGCTTTATTACATAAT
>CAZJYF010000048.1:0-13731 GCA_964549665.1 uncultured Saprospiraceae bacterium | reverse complement strand
AACCCTTCCTTTGCAAGCCGCAGTTTGGGCATCACGAATCTGACGGGGCATCCCTGCGTCGTGTTGCCAAACGGCTTCGAAGAGGGCTTGCCGACGAGCATTACCTTTACCGGGAAGTTGTTCGGCGAAGCGGAATTGTTGCGTTTTGCCAAATTTTATCAGGATGCCACGAACTTTCATGTGAAGCATCCGGCTTTGGAATAGATGAAAGGTGAAAGACATAAGATGAAAGATAAAAGAGAAAGGATGCCTTCTTTTGTCTTTCATCTTTCCATCTTTGGTCTCTTTAAAAACTCAAACTATGAATCAGAAAATCTCTTTAAATTGGCTCATTGCTACCATTTTTTCTTTGGTAACCATAGGGTGGAGTTGCCAAAATGAATCTTCCGGAAAAATGAATGAAAAGAAAGAAACAAGGACCGAACAGACAGCCTCTTCGAGCGATTCCTACCTTCTTTTTGTGGGAACCTACACCCGCAAAGAATCCTTCGTCGATGGCAAAGCGAAGGGGATTTACGTCTATGAGATGGACAAAAAAACGGGGGCTTTGAAGTTCCTTAGCCAATCGCCTCCAACCGTCAATCCCTCCTATCTGACCGTCCATCCGAATGGGAAATATTTGTATGCCGTCAATGAGGTAGGAGGCGATGCAGCTACTCCCTCCGGCGGCGTCAGCGCGTTCTCGATTGACCCGGTATCGAAAGAATTGAAGCTGCTGAATTCGGTCTCTTCGCATGGGGTAGCGCCTTGTTACATCAGCGTCGAACAGAGCGGAAAATACGCGTTGGTGGCGAATTACGTCAGCGGGACGGTGGCGATGTTGCCGATTTTGGAAGATGGTTCGCTTGGCGAAGCTGTCTCGGTGGTGCAGCATCGCGGGAAAGGCCCCCACCCCCGTCAGGAGGGTCCGCACGCTCATTTTATCCACAAGGGGCCAGACAACCGCTTTGCGTACTCGGCTGATTTGGGGCTCGATAAAATTCTGATTTATAAAATGGACCTGGCAAAAGGGCAACTCATTCCGGCCGAACCGGATGGGTTCGCCAAGACCGAAGCGGCTGCCGGCCCCCGCCAATTGGCCTTTCATCCCAACAAGCATTGGGTTTATGTAATCAGTGAGTTGAACGGCACGATTGAAGCCTTCCAAATTGATAGCGCATCGGGCGCTTTGCACCGCTTTCAAACCATCGGGGCTACGGAGAAGAGGAAGGGCAGTGACCTGGGTTCTGCGGATATTCACATCACGCCTTCCGGCAAATTTTTATACGCCTCCAGCCGGGGAGATGAGAACAATATAGCCATGTATTCGATTGATAATCAATCGGGTAAACTGAGTCTAATCGGCTTCCAATCGACCCTCGGAAAAGCGCCGCGCAACTTTGCCATTGACCCTTCCGGCACCTTCCTTTTGGTCGCCAATCAGGACACCGACAATGTGGTGACCTTCCGGATTGACCCGCAGAGTGGGAAACTTTTGGAGACCGGTTTGGAGGCAAAAATGTTGACGCCGGTTTGCTTGAAATTTTGGTGAGTTAGTTAAATATTTTTCTGTCAATGAGAGCTTTTGCTCGAAAAAAAAAGGCCATGGCCAGAAGTGGAATCTTTTGAGTTAGGAATACCTGAATAGGGCTGAATCAGGACATAAGAGAAATATCGAGCGATTTCAGGTATTTATTCAACCGTTCCATAGGCCGCACGATAGCTACTCTTCCGGAACGGACAAATTCGTAAATCCCGATTTGGTCCAATTCCCGAAGCAGGGCTTCCGTTTCATTTTGATGCCCGGTTTTTTCGATCACGATGTATTCCGGCTCAATTTCCAAAATTCTCGCGTTGTGCTTGCGAATCAAGGTTTCCACGCTAGTCCCGTGGGCAAAAGCTTCGGTAGGCACTTTGTACAGAGCCACTTCCTGATACACAATTTCATCAATTTCATAAAAAAATGCTTTCAGAACATCTACCTGTTTTTCCAATTGTGCGACCAGTTTTTCCACCATTTCATCGGTCGTTTGCACCACAATAGTGAAGCGGTGGATGCCGGGCATGGAGGATTTGGAGGTGGCCAGACTTTCGATATTGATATGCCGGCGGGTGAAAATGGAAACTACCCTGGATAATAGCCCCGTTTGATTTTCCGTGAAAACGATGATGGTATATTCCTTTTCCATTTGTTTTATTATTTGAATTTGAAAACTGTCAGAATCAGGATTTTCAGGATTGTAGGATTTACCGGATTCTAAATGGGGAAAACCTACAATCCTGAAAATCCTGATTCTGACAAGATGCCCAATTTTCTACTGCCTCTCCAAAACAATCTCGTCCACCGCAAAGCCTGCCGGCACCATGGGGAAAACATTATCTTCCTTTTCTACCTCGACGTGTAGCAGGAAGGGTCCATCATAAGCCAACATTTCCTCCACGCCTTGTCTCAAGTCCTCCGGTTTGGAAATTTTTTTGCCCGCAATGCCGAAGCCTTCCGCTATTTTCAGGAAATCGGGGTTTTCCAATGCAACCGAAGAATAGCGCCTGTCGAAGAACAACTGCTGCCATTGGCGAACCATGCCGAGGTAGGTGTTGTCCAGCAAAATAATTTTTACGGCTACCTTCCATTGGGCGCACATGCCCAATTCCTGTATCGTCATTTGGAAACCTCCGTCGCCGATGAAAACGACCACTTCGCGTTCCGGTTGGGCCATTTTTGCACCAAAAGCAGCGGGCAGACCGTAGCCCATAGTACCTGCGCCTCCCGAAGAAACCCATTGATTAGTGTCTTTGAAATCGTAGTATCGTGCAGCAACCATTTGGTGTTGCCCCACATCGGTGGCGACCACCGCCATGCCTTTTGTTTGGTCGGAAACTTCTTTTACCGCCATCCCCATTTTAATTTCTCCACTTGGGCTTGGATTCATGTCTTTAAGAATGACCTTTTGTCGTTCAATGCGGTCGCATTCATGGAATTTTTCCAGCCATCCGGGGTAGGATTTTTCTTTCACCAAAGGCAAAAGTTTTTGCAAAGCCAACTTTGCATCCGAATGAATTGGGACGTGGGCGAGGATGTTTTTATTGATTTCCGACTTGTCGATTTCGATGTGAATGACTTTCGCCTGTTTGGCGTATTTACTCAAATTCCCCGTCACCCGGTCATCGAAACGCATCCCGATGGCAATCAAAACATCGCAACGGTTTTGCATGACGTTGGGTCCGTAATTGCCGTGCATTCCCAGCATACCCATGTGTAGCGGATGCTCGTTGGGGATGGAGGAAAGCCCGTGAATGGTGCAGGCTAAGGGGATGCCTGTTTTTTCGACGAAGCTTTTAAATTCTTCCTGCGCCTGCGCAATTTGAATGCCGTGTCCGGCAAGTATCATCGGTTTTTTTGCATTATTGATGAGGCTTGCTGCTTCTTTAAGGGCTCCCTCATCCGGCTTTGGGCAAGGGTGGTAACCGCGAATAAGCCCGCATTTTTTGTAGGAAAATTCCATCTCTTCTAATTGGGCGTCTTTGGTAATGTCAATCACTACGGGACCAGGGCGACCGGAATTGGCAACGTGAAAAGCTTTGGCAAAGACCTCCGGTATTTCTTCTGCTTTCGTGATTTGGTAATTCCACTTTGTCACAGGCATGGTACAATTCACCACGTCGGTTTCCTGAAAGGCATCAGAGCCGAGCAGATGCGAATAAACCTGCCCCGTGATGCACACCAAAGGAGTGGAATCCAGGATGGCATCCCCCAAACCGGTGATGAGGTTGGTGGCGCCCGGCCCGGAAGTAGCCACACAAACTCCCGTTCTACGGGTCACACGGGCATAACCTTCTGCTGCATGAATAGCGCCCTGTTCGTGGCGCGGCAAAATATGCCGGATTTCATCTTCGAAGTTTAGAAGGGCATCATAAAAGGGCATGATTGCACCGCCCGGATAGCCGAAAATGGTGTTCACCCCTTCTGCAAGCAAGCAGTGGATTACCGCTTCTGCACCAGAAATTTTCTTCGCCGTTGGAAGAACTCCGTTCCCGCCAAGGGGCATCCTTTTTTCTTTTGTTTTGGTAGCTACTTGTGGTTGTTTCATGCTATTAGAATTAGGATTGTATTCAAAACTGGTTCAATTATTAATTTAATGCTTCAATGGTTTAATGCTACAATGATTGAATCATTCTTTCATTACATCATCAGCACTTTCAAAATTTATCCGTCACGCAACCTTCGCTTGCCGAAGAGACGGTCTTGGCATATTTCCACAAAATCCCATTGTCAGCGTTGATTGACGGTGCTTTCCAATTCTTTCGCCTTTCGGCAATTTCTTCTTCTGACAGATGGGCATGCAGAAGGTGTTTTTTTACATCTATGGTAATCGTATCGCCGTTTTCTAAAAGAGCAATTAAGCCTCCGTTTTGGGCTTCGGGGGTGATGTGACCCACGACAAAACCGTGCGTTCCGCCTGAGAATCGCCCGTCCGTAATCAATGCTACTTCCTTGCCGAGGCCCTGCCCCATGATGGCGGAAGTGGGCTTCAGCATTTCGGGCATTCCCGGTGCTCCTCTCGGACCGCAATAACGGATGACTACTACCTCGCCTGCTTTTATTTTTTTATCCCGGAGGGCATCATTGACCGCTTGTTCACCATTGAAAATTTTGGCTTTGCCGGTAAAACGCTCCCCTTCCTTGCCGGTAATTTTGGCTACTGAACCCTCTTCGGCGAGGTTGCCATAAAGGATTTGAATGTGCCCGGTGGCTTTGATTGGATTCTCGAACGGGCGTATGACTTCCTGATTTTCAGCCAGTGGCGCGCAATTTTCGAGATTTTCGGCTACGGTTTTGCCCGTCACCGTCAGGCAATCGCCGTGCAGGTAACCCCGTTCTAACAAAAGTTTCATGACTCCCGCCACACCTCCGGCATCGTACAAATCTTCCATCACGAATTTGCCGCTTGGTTTCAAATCGGCAAGGAAAGGGGTCTTATCGCTAATTCTTTGAAAATCATCAATATTCAAGGAGACGCCAACGGCTTTACTCATTGCAATCAAGTGGAGGACGGCATTGGTCGAGCCGCCCAAAACCATGACGACCCGAAGTGCATTTTCAAAGGCTTTCCGGGTCATTATGTCGCGAGGCTTTATATCGAGTTCCAACAAATTGCGGATGGCTTTTCCCGCCTTGGCACATTCTCCCTTTTTTGCTTCGCCAGTTGCCGGAATAGAGGAATTGTTGGGAAGACTCATCCCCAAAGCCTCTATGGCAGAAGCCATGGTGTTTGCGGTGTACATGCCACCGCAGGCGCCTGCGCCGGGACAGGAATGCTTGATGATCGCTTTGAAATCCTCCACGCTCAATTTGCCCACCATCTTCTCACCCAAAGCTTCAAAAACCGAAACGATATCCAACTTCTTCTTTTCCAGAAAACCGGGACTAATCGTGCCCCCGTAAACCATTATCGAAGGACGGTTCAGCCGGCCCATGGCCATAACTGAGCCCGGCATATTTTTATCGCAGCCCACCACCGCAATCAAGCCGTCGTACCACTGTGCCGAAGCCACTATTTCGATTGAGTCGGCTATGATATCGCGGGAGGGTAGGGAATACCTCATGCCGCTCGTCCCCATTGAAATGCCATCGCTAACGCCGATTGTGTGAAAAATCAGCCCGACCAACTCTTCCTGAAGCACGCTTTCTTTGATTAAAACGGCTAAGTCGTTCAGGTGCATGTTGCAGGTGTTGCCTTCCCATCCGGTACTTACGATACCTATTTGGGGTTTTTTCATGTCCTCTTCGGTCAACCCAACGCCGTAAAGCATTGCCTGTGCACCGGGTTGCCCCTCATCCTGGGTTACTTTTTTGCTGTATTTATTTAGTTCTGTCATTTAGCTTTCTTTTTTTTGTCTAAATAAGTGAAAGTTCATTCCTGCGTTTTTTCATAAATGGATCTAAGGGTGCCTTGACCCTCATCCAAAGGTAGATTCGCGGAATATCAAATTTTTATAAAATAATAGGCAGATTACGATTTTTAGAATTCTAAAATAGATTATAATTCATTGAAATTCAACTGTTTGTGTTTTTGTGGATACGATATTCTTGATGTTTTAAACGATAGATTCAGTGCCAAACGAAAAAAAGCCGTTCTGTTTGGAAGAACGGCTTTTCAAAATCATAAAAATATTTTTTAATACCATTCCCCCATCTTTAGTGGGTTTATCACAACGACCACCACGAGTGTAGCAATGCTGTTGGAAATGGTACTGTGCATTTTTTATAAAATTAATTAATAAATATATATTGACAAAGCTGTGATTTATTTTGATAAAAAGCAACAATCTCTCAAAGATTTTGGCTTTTAATCGAACAAGAGCCATTATCTCTCGAAGTTAACCGCCAATTTCATTCTCAACCTCACAATTTCGTTTATCTTTGCCTCTTTCACCTGGCAGTTTCTTTTTGTTATCAAAACTGCGAATCTTCGGGTCTTAGAATGGCATTCTGCCACCCGTTAAAACACTAATAATCAATTCGTTCAACAATATGACCATATTACTTTTTTTAGTTGTTTCCTATGTTTTACTGAGCATCAGTCTGACAAAAATTTTTGAAAAAGCCGGTGAAAACGGCTGGAAAGCCTTGGTTCCAGGTTTGAATTTTATCGTTTGGTCTCGACTGGTGGGGCGCAAAGGCGCCTATGCGGCCTGGCTGTTGATTCCCATCGTAAATATTTTTATTTACGCGGGTTTGTGTGTGGATTTGGTGCGCTCTTTTGGGATGTACAAATTCAAGCACAGCCTGTTTGCTGTGGTTTATACTCCGGCTGTTTTCTTTTTTCTTTGGTTTAAAGGTGAAAAATATGGCGGGCCCACCTTGGTAAAAGAAAAGGAGTTTTTCGACAAAATGAAGGCTGCAAGAGAAGGTAATAAAGTGAGGCAGTTAAGAAAACTTCAGGCAGAAAATCCTTACAAAAAGTCGGTCGTAAGGGAGTGGACGGAGGCTATTATTTTTGCAGTCTTTGCCGCAGCTTTTATCCGAATGTTTTTAATCGAGGCCTACACTATCCCGACTTCCTCGATGGAGGGTTCCCTGCTCGTGGGGGATTTTTTATTCGTCAGCAAAGCGCATTTCGGTATTCGCACACCGGAAACCATATTGATGGTTCCGCTATTGCACAACCGCATTCCATATCTGAACACAGAATCCTATTTGGCGAAACCTAATCTGCCGTATTTCCGGCTGCCGGCTTTGGAAAAAATTGACCACAATGAGCCGGTTGTTTTTAATTTCCCGGAAGGAGACAGCGTCTATGTTTTCCCGGAAAGAACCTGGACCATCTACGATTACCAAAGGGGGGCAATTCCTCCTGTACGCAGTCGTCAAATAAAGAGCGGTAAAGCCAAGCTGGTGTGTCGTCCGATTGATAAAAAAGACCACTACATCAAGCGGTGCATTGCCATCCCCGGAGACAGTCTGGAAATCAAAAATCGCCAGGTTTACATCAACGGACAACCTGCGAAAAACCCTTCCATGCTGCAATATATTTACAAGGTGAATATCCCCGGGGGCGTCTTAAATACGGCAAAATTCAATGACTGGGGTATTTACGACGAAGACGTGATTCAGAGGGGGCAAAATTTTTTGGAGCTTGTTTTGAACGAGGAACAAAAAGAAAAAATCAAAGCCCTGGACCCTTCCATATCTATTGAACATATAAAGATTCCATTAAGTGGTGCCAACCATCTTTTTCCGCACGACCCCGTCCATTTTCACAATTGGACGGTGGACGACTACGGTCCTATTTACGTGCCCAAGAAGGGAGCTACCATTAAAATAAGCCCGGAGAATATTGCGCTCTACCGTCGCATCATTGAGGTTTACGAAGGCAATAAACTAAAAGAGACAGGGGGTAAATTTTTTATCAATGGAAAGGAAACAGACTCCTACACCTTTAAAATGAACTACTTTTGGATGATGGGCGATAATCGCCACAACTCTGAGGATGCAAGGGTTTGGGGCTTTGTTCCCGAAAACCATATCGTCGGGAAACCGCTTTTCATTTGGTTCTCTACCCGGAACGGCAGCATCGCCAATGGCATCCGATGGAACCGGCTTTTTACTTCTGCTAACAAGATGTGAAATAGGTTGGACTAAAAAAATGCGGGGCTTCGGATTTCCAGTTTCTCGGATGGTGAGGGTTTGCCATCCGGGCCAATAATTTCTGCGTTTATATCGAGAATCACTACCTCCAAAAACTCTTTTGTTTCCCATCCTGCCATTTCCTTTATTCCCCACTTTGGGGAAGTTTCTTATATTTGAAAGTCTTTCCCTGATTTTAAAACCATTAAGGAACCAAAACCTATTTATGAAAAATATCTTTGAGTTGTTAAAGAATTTCCTTGCTTCCCTATTTGGTGGGAAACCGAGAAAGTCGAGTTCTGCTACCCATCCGCCTGAGACCAAGGCTCCAAAAGAGGACGAACTCTTGCAAGACGCAACGGAAGTGCCGCAGGACACTATCGTGACCGTCAACGAGTTGGAGGCGATAGATGGTTTTGTTCCCGTCGAAGGGGCCACAGATGACCCTCCTGCCGATAAAGCACCTGCAACTCAACCTGCCGAAGCCTCCTCCGGTACGACCTCCGCCGGTTCATCTGCCCGTTATCTTTGGTGCCTCGACAACGGCCACGGCAAATTGCAGGCCGGGAAGCGATCGCCGGTGTTCGACGATGGCGAAACACAATTTTTTGAGTACAAATTCAACAGGGATGTCGTCGAACGCATAATGAAAACCCTCGACGAGATGGGGGTGCGGTATTTTGATGTCGTGCCGGATTTCAATGAGGTGGGTTCCTTTTTGAAAGGCAGGGTCGAACGGGCGAATAATGAGGAATCGGATTTGCCCAAGATTTATGTTTCCGTCCATGCCAACGCCGGTCCAAGTGGCCCCGATTCCTGGGCGCCTTCTTCCGTCAGCGGTATCGAGACCTGGCACCACCAAAACAGTAAAAAAGAACAAAAAATCGCTGCCATTTTCCAAGGCCACCTCATCACTTCCTTGGGCTGGAAAAACCGTCATTTGAAAACCACTGCCGAAAAAGGACTTTATGTGCTGAAAAAAACAATCATGCCTGCTATCCTTACGGAAAATGGTTTTTACAATAACAAACAACAAGTGCTGGAATTGATGAGGCCCGCTATTCGCCAGAAAATTGCGGATGCCCATGTCGCTGCCATTTTGGAAATCGAAAAAAACGGGCTTTCGTAATATTTAAAAAAACCTGCGTGTTGGATAAGATAAAACTCTGCTCCAAACGGGGTCACCCTTCTGGGGTTAAGATATTGATAGTCAGGTAGATTTATCCAAAACTCACCTTTCCTCCGTTCCGTCCTGTCCTAAATTTGATTTTTCCTGCAAATTTTTTTCTAGCTTTGAAAGTCTGTGAACAGGGAAGGCTACCTTAGCGCTTGGAACCTTAAAGAATTGGAATTTTTTACCTATGCCACTACTCGTTCAAAAAAAACTGAAGCCGGAGGGCGAACTCGGTCTTTGGCAAATTTCCGAACCCGAATCCTTCTTTCAGGAACGACTCGATTTGAAAGCTGAAGAGGTGGACCAATTGAAAAAATTCAAAGGACGACGGCATGTAGAGTGGCTGGCTACCCGTTACCTTCTCCACTATCTGTCCGGGCGGAAAATACGGGCAGCTTTGCGGAAAGACGATTGCGGCAAGCCGCATATGGAAAACGCAAGCTGGCACATTTCTATTAGCCATTCCCATGATTTGGCGGCGGTGGTGGCAGCACCCTTTCCGGTGGGAATTGACATCCAAAATTTTGTGGGAAAAATTGACCGCATCGCCCATAAATATATGCGAACGGAAGAAACGGGCAGTTTAGAGGAAGCTTCCCGCTTGGCACATTTGCACGTTTATTGGGGTGCCAAAGAGGCCTTGTACAAAGCCTACGGTCGGCGAAGCCTCGATTTCAAAAAGCACATTTTTGTGGAACCTTTTGCCTATGATCTGGCGACAGGAAGTTGCAGCGGTAAAATTGTGAAGGATGATTTCGAAGCTAATTATCAGCTTCACTATGAGAAAATCGGGGACTATTTTCTGGTGTATGGAATGGAAACGACCAAAACGGTCAATCTTTGATTTCTTGCGAATGAACGACATTTCTACCAAGCCTTTGGAGAATTAATTTCATTAAAACTCAATTTTTCTTAATTTTGCCCCTCTCCCTAACCCGTGTAAGCAAACTTTCAATTATTCAAAGCGAAATCAGCATCATCAACAAGCTAACACGTATCAGCTTTTTTCGAAAATTAGTGTTTTAATTACCGCTTTCGCCCTGTTTCCACCACCACCAATGATCGCAATCACTGTCTTGATGCACTTGGAATGCATTGTATTTCCAAGAAAACGAAAACGCTTTAGGTGTCCCGTTTTCAGGTAAATATACGGAAGGATTTTATTGAAAGGGTTTATTGGCAAAACGAAATCTATTTGTCGAAAATCTATTTTCAAAAGTCTGGCAAGGGTGCATCGAGTTACTTATTAAACGTCGAAAATTATGAAAAAATCTATTGCCATTTTATGTGCAGGCGGCCCTGCCCCCGGCATCAATACGGTCATCAGTACGATTGCCAAGGTCTTTCTCAAAGACGGGTACCGGATTGTCGGAATTCACGATGGTTTCAAGAACCTTTTTAATGGAAAAGCCGAAACGGCTGAAATTGATTTCCACTATGCCGACCGTGTTTTTCCCAGAGGAGGATCTACCCTGCGCATGAGTCGCTTCAAACCCAAAAACTCGGAGTTTTCAGCCAACTTTTTTATTGAGAACAATATCAAGCTACTCGTCACGATTGGTGGAGACGATACGGCTTCCACGGGCAACCGCCTTGCTAAATTCCTCGCTGAAGAACACGTAAATATTCAAAATATTCACGTACCCAAAACCATCGATAACGACCTCCCGCTGCCCGACAGGATGCCTACCTTTGGTTTCAATTCTGCCAAGGATGAGGGCGTTCGCATCGGCAATACCATTTACGAAGATTCTCGCACGAGTGGAACCTGGTTTGTCATTTCTTCCATGGGACGTTCAGCCGGTCACCTGGCCTTCGAAATAGGGGGTAGTTGCCACTTCCCGATTATCATTATCCCTGAGATGTTCGACAAAACAACCATCACCTTGGAGAAGGTCGTCAATTTGATTATTTCTTCCATGGTCAAAAGAAAAATCGAGGGCATTGACCACGGCGTTGCGATGGTCAGCGAGGGCATTTTTCACATTTTAGATAAAAAGGAAATTGACAATTGCGGCATTACCTTCACCTACGATGCGCATGGTCATCCCGAACTGGGAAATGTCAGTAAAGCACACATTATCAATGTGTTAGTGCAAAAAAAATTGAAAGAATTGGACATCAATATCAAAAGCCGCCCGGTTGAAATGGGGTACGAATTGCGCTGCTGCCGGCCCGTAGCTTTCGACCTAACGCTGTGCACCATTCTTGGGATGGGAGTAAAAAAACTCTTCGAGCAAGGCTACAAAGGCTGCATCGTATCGACGACCCGTTCGGCAGAAATTGTCCCCATTTTCATGGAAGATATTGAAGATGAAAACGGAAAAATCGCTCCGCGACTGGTCGATATTTCCACCGAATTTTCCAGACTCATTTTGAGTGATATGCACACGCTGACGGAGCGCGATTACGACCGTGCCGGTTACTACCTGGATAATCCTGAGGAGTATGATTTTTACAATATTTTGAACTGGGAGTACGATGCCATGCTGCTTCGGCCGGTTTAATTTCCACCAAAAGCTTAGCTTTTTTTCGACTGCAGGTGGGTTGACTTGATAGCGATGCGATTGTTTCCAGCAATTGCATCGCTATTTTTGTAGAGGCTCTAATGAGAATTTTAAATCTTAATCATTAGGATGGCGTTCGGGGATCATATTTTTTGATACCATTCCGCCAATTTTTTCCCAATCAGATGCGGGTTGTCTTCCTGCAGGTAATGCAGCCCTTTTCCAATGTCAACGGTTTCAAGGTTTTGGAAGTTTTCCTCGCACCATTGCACTGTTCTTCGACTAATTAACCCTCCGGGATGGGCATAAAACAGCAACTTGGGCAAATTGGATTGCAAGAGTTTTTGCCCATAATTTTCAACAGCCTGTTGTACGTCGGCGGGTTTGCCATCGATGGGGATTTCATTGGGCCATCGCCAAAGCGGTTTCCGGCTTTTCAATTTTTTGTAAGGCGCCCGGTAATTTGCCTTCTCTTCCTCTGTCAATTGCCGAAACATGGCTTGGGGCATGATTTGTTCGATGAACATATTTCGCCAACCGATCAGCATCCAACCGATCAGGGGGGTGCGGAAGAGTTTGAAACCCAGCTTGAATTTTCTTGGAAATTCGGCCCACTTTGCCGGCCGAAAGATGGCTTCCATGAACGCGATGCCTTGCACATTGGCTTCATGTCGCATGGCATAGTGAAACCCGATGGCAGAACCCCAATCGTGGATAACCAAAGTAATATTTTTCAGCCCCAGCTTTTCTATAAAACCTTCCACATATTTCACATGGTCAAAGAAGCGATAGTCGATGTCCGGTTTGTCGGAATTGCCCATCCCAATCAGGTCGGGTGCAATGCAACGACCAAAAGGGGTGAGGTATGGGATGATGTTTCGCCACAGATAGGAAGAGGTCGGGTTGCCGTGCAAAAACAAGATGGGGTCGCCTTCCCCTTCCTCGACATAGTGCATTTTGGAGCCATGCACCTCGATGTATTTCGATTCAAAAGGGAAATCGGATGAAATGGGTTGGTTGTTCATCGGCTTTGTTTAAAAAATAAAAAGCGGGGAAACTGAGGTTCCAAAAAAAGAGCCTGCTTACTCGCTATTGCGGTCATAAGGAATGATGCTGTCCCATTCGTTCGCACTGGAACGAGCGACAAAAGCTACCACCGGTTCGGTGTCGCTCATGTTGAACACCTCATGCGGCACGCCCGATTTGATAAAAAGGAAATCGCCCGCTTGGTTTTCGAGGGTTTTGCGCAAACCTGGCCCAAATTCATGGCGCACCCGCCCCTTCAAAATGTAGAGCATCAACTCGAAGCCGTCGTGAATGTGGGCACGGGCAACACCCCCCGGCGGAATAGTGGCCACGTTGGCGGACAATTCCGTGGACCCGACGTTTTTTGCAGACATCCCCTGCTTGTAGTGAATGCCGTTCCACGACCGTTCCCCTCCTCCGCCCCGGATGGTGAGGATGCCATCGTGGTCTTCCACGATTTGTTTCTGGATGTTGTCTTTTTTGTTTTTCATCGTTTAAAATTTGTTATCGGTTGGTAAAATTACTAGCGTAAAGCATTCCCAAATCTCTCCCAAAAGAAACCGCCCTTCATTGTTCCTTCAATTGCGCCGCCCTTCAGGGCGGTGATAAAAAAATAGAAATTTTAGGCTTTAGCCAACCATTGTCCGGATAAAAGGAGGAGAATAGATGACTAAAGTCGAAGAACTGCTTAACCTTGTTCACCACCCTTAAGGGCGGCGCAATTGAAATGCTTCAAAAATCAACTTTTCTCTTGATAAAATTATCTTTTCAAACAGTACTTCTGAACCCCCTGAACTCACTTCACCTCAACGGCATACTCGTCGCCGTAATATTTGCTGGTGATGTTGGTGTGAAACTTCACGGCCGAAATGGGTTCGTAATTAGGGGTTCCCAAACCCGGCAACACTTCCAAAATT